>CAYNUX010000128.1:0-9287 GCA_964400115.1 uncultured Cytophagia bacterium | reverse complement strand
AAATACAAAGTGTATATATTCTGACTGAGAAATATATAAAGATAAAGATATATCTGCACATTCTTTAGGTCAGAGGGCATCGGCTCTACTGGTCTTTTTGCTAGCTAGGCAGCAAGACGATATTATTATCATTGATCAACCTGAGGATGATATTGATAATCAATCAATTTACCAAGATATTATTCGTGAATTAAACCGACTAAAAGGAAAGACACAGTTTATTTTTGCAACTCACAATCCCAATATCCCGGTATTAGGTGAATGTGAACAAGTCTTTTGTTGTAACTTTGAAAAGGATGAAATTGAAATCAAAAATGGAAGCATTGACTCTATAGATGTTCAAAATACAATAATAGAAATAATGGAAGGCGGAAAGGAAGCCTTTTTTCAGCGTAAAAGGAAATATAACGAATGGAAGCTTTAGAATTATTAGAGATAATTGAACGGGGTGAAGACAGCCATCACCAATTTAAGCGAAATGTTACTAATGCTCAGTCCTTATCACAAGAGTTTTGTGCTTTTGCCAATTCTGAAGGCGGATTATTAATTATTGGTATTGATGATCGCACAAATGAGCCTGTGGGCCTGGGGACAGAGGATATTCACCGTATTAATCAACTTGTATCCAACGCTGCGTCTGAAGTCAGAAATCCAATTAATCCGATATCTGAAAATCTTAAAATTGGCGACAAAATTGTTATGGTCGTTCAAATCAGAGAAGGAAAAGACAAACCCTATTTTGCTTCTGATGGAGCAATTTTTGTTAAATCCGGCGCTGACAAGCGTAAAGTAACTTCAAAAGAAGAATTGCGACGGTTATTCGAAGATACCGATATTATTCATGGTGATTCTATTCCAGTTGATGAGACGACTTTGGCTGATTTAGATCTTGGATATTTCAAAGAATTTTTGTCAAAGGAATATGAAAAACAATACCAAGAGTTTACAGAATCATTGCAACTATTGCTAAATAATTTAAACTTGGCCAAGGCCGATAGACTCAATTTGGCAGGGTTGTTACTTTTTGGGAAAAATCCACAAAAATACAAGCCTCAATTTAACATAAAGGCTGTTCATTTTCCTGGCAAGCTAGATACAGATGATACTTATTTGGATAGCGAAGATTTTCAAGGGAAATTATCGAACCTATTTAGCAGTGGTATGTCTTTTATTCGTCGTAATTTGTCAAAAATTCAGAATGGACAAAATCGGAATAGCCTTGGTGTATTAGCAGTCAACCAAGATGTATTCGAGGAATTACTTGTAAATGCGTTGATACATCGTAGCTATTTGATTAGCGCCCCCATTCGATTATTCATTTTTACTGACCGGATCGAAATTATTAATCCTGGTACATTACCCAATAATTTGACAATTGAAAATATTAAGAATGGTAATTCGAACCAACGAAATCCAATTATTGCTTCTTTCGCCACAAAGCAGCACCCGCCTTTGGGGCTTCCCTACAGAGGGATTGGTACTGGTATCCGTCGGGCCTTGAGCCTTTATTCAGAAATTAGTTTCATCAATGATCAGGATAATAATCTATTTAAAGCAATTATTCATCTTTAATGCTGGCAAAGCTATCTCTGCTTATTTAATTCATCACTATTTTATGAACAGATGAAATTTTCTCACAAAATCACTGTCTTGTATGGCTCTGGCACCTGCTTTGGTGCGAAAAGTAAAAGCCAACGACCGCATTAACATGGGATTCATCGGTGTCGACGGCATGGGGTTTGGCCATGTTCGTTCAGCGGTTATCACGAGGTGCGTGCGGTGGCAGTATGCGACGTGCGCAAGGAACACCGCGACCGCGCCAAAGCATATGTCGACAGACGCTATGGCGATCAGGCATGCCAGGCGTTCAATGACTATCGCGAGCTTTTGTCCCAGCCGGATATCGACGCCGTGTGCATGGCCCGGCCCCCCGGATCACTGGCATGCACTCATCGGTATCGAGGCTGCCCGGCAGGGTAAGCATATCTATTACGAAAAGCCCTTGACCATAGCAATTCGATACGGTTTGTTTCAACAACACGGCCGGGGTCTTGTTCATGGACAAGGTATTACGACAAAATCTGCTTGATTTTATCTCACAGGGCAAGGGGTTTGTGGGAATCCATGCAGCGGCAGCTACGTTTGTGGAATGGCCGGTTTATCATCAGTTTCCGGCCTTTGGCGAAATGCTGGGGGCATACGAAGATATGGGCCATCCCTGGAAACCGGATGAGACCATCACTTTGCGGGTCGAAGAACCGGATCACCCGCTGAATCAGGGATTCGATCAGCGTACCTTTAAGATACAGGATAAAGTGTTTCAGTTCCGCACGCCTTACTCTTGCGATCAACTGAGAATATTGCTGACCATCGATACCGAACAAACTGATATGAATCCGGAACGCAGATTCATCCCTGCCCACTATAAAGACCGGGATTTTGCTATGAGCTGGATCAGAGAATACGGCAAAGGCCGGGTTTTTTACACCAGTCTGGGCCATAATCCGCATATTTTTTGGGAGGATGCCATCTTGAAGCATATATTGGCCGGTATCCAGTATGCGACAGGTGATTTGGTCGCCGATGCTACACCCAGTAATCTCAAAGACTGATCATAATTTTCTGATCTTTGCGTTCTTTTCCTTGACTTGCAGGAAAGAGAATGCTATTTTACGGAGGCATTTAAAAGTATCACCTTCCCAATTACGTTTGAGAGCCTTTTCACCGGGGAAATGCGCTCATTATGAGAGCAAAATTATACATTCTGTCTATACTTTTTCATCACCGCAATCCCATATCTATACCTACAATCTTATTATATACTCCAAGGAGAGGAGGTTATGCATGTCCGATGTATTAACCCATGATCTCATCATTCTCGGCGCGGGGCTGGCAGGCTTGCGCGCCGCCATCGAGGCATCACGCAAAAGTCAGGGGCAGTTGGATATCGCCGTGGTGACCAAGAATCAGATGATGCGTGCGCACTCTGTAGCGGCGGAAGGTGGTACTGCCGCTATGTTGCGGCCGGATGAAGGAGATAGCTATGAATTGCATGCGTGGGATACGGTCAAAGGAAGCGATTTTTTGGCGGATCAGGATGTGGTGGATCGGTTTGTGCACGCCATGCCGATTGAGATCCGACAGCTGGAGCATTGGGGTATTCCCTGGACCCGGCTCGAAAATGGTCGCATTGCACAGAGACCTTTTGGTGGCCATAGTTATCCGCGTGCTGTTCTTGCGGCGGATAAAACCGGATTCTTTGAAATGCAGACCCTGTATGATACTCTGTTAAAGTTTGATACAGTAAAGCACTATAACGAGTTTTATGTCACCTCTATTCTCACGGAAAATAACGAATTCCGGGGTCTGACCGTGATGGATATGAGTACCGGCAAGTTTAGACTGTTACGCGGTAAAGCCCTTATCATTGCCGCAGGCGGAGCTGGCACTTTGTTCGGCTTTACTACGTATTCACAGACCGTGACCGGGGATGGCCTGGCGTTGGCGTTTCGTGCTGGCATTCCTCTCGAAGATATGGAGTTTCTGCAATACCACCCGACCGGACTCGTTCCCTCGGGAATTCTCATCACTGAAGCCTGCCGCGGAGAAGGTGGATATCTCATCAATAGCAAGGGCGACCGGTTTATGGGCAAATATGCACCTGAAAAAATGGAGCTGGCACCGCGCGATCTTATCTCCCGCTCGGAAATGACCGAGATCGAAGAGGGGCGGGGAGTGGATGGGCCTGACGGACTCGATCATATCTATCTCGATCTCACCCATCTGGGTGCTGATCGCATCAACGAGCGCTTGCCCTTGATCCGCGAAGTGTGTATCGAGTTCAACGATCTGGATCCTATCGATGAACCCATACCCTGTCGGCCTGTGGCTCACTATTCCATGGGCGGTATCGAGACCAATATCCAGGGTGCTACCCGTATCAAGGGCATCTGGGCTGCCGGAGAATCCGCCTGCGTGAGCCTGCATGGTGCCAATCGTCTCGGGTCCAATTCGACGGGCGAATGCCTGGTCTGGGGCAAGATCACTGGCGAAGATACGGCAAAATATTGCAAGGAAACACCGGATATGCCACCGCTACCAGAGGCCGCCTTTGAAGCAGAATCCAAACGATTATTCGATGACCTGCTGCAACGGTCGGGTACGGAGAATGTCTATGATATCCGGCGTGAATTGCGGTCATGCATGGATCAATATGTAGGGGTCTATCGCACCCGGGAAGATCTGCAAACTGCTCTCGATACGATTAAAGAACTGCAGAAAAGATATCATCATATCAATATCCAGGACAAATCACGCGCGTATAACACCAACCTGATCCAGGCATTGGAAGTGGGAAACCTGCTGGATTTGGCTGAGGTCATGGTGTCGGGCGCGCTCAATCGTACCGAATCCAGAGGCGCTCATGCCCGGCGGGATTATCCCAAACGAGATGATGACAACTGGCTCAAACATACCCTGGCCTTTAAAACCGAGGATGGGCTAAAGCTGGATTACAAGTCGGTTACCATTACCACCTGGAAACCAGTAGAACGAAAATATTAAAGAAAAAGATAGAGGATGCACTATGCAAAATAATAATGCGTTTTATAAAAACAAGCTCGGACTCAAGGGATGGTTGAGTGGAGGACGATATGGCATTGAACGTTATGCCTATACCGTCCACCGTATTACCGGCCTGGGATTGTTGCTTTATTTTATCATGCATATTATTGTCACCGGCAGCCGTATCGGTGGGCCGGAGAGCTGGCAGACATCTATGGCCAGCTTTGAAACCCCTTTGTTTAAATTCGGCGAGTTTCTCGTCTTTATTGCCTTTGCCTTTCATGCAGTCAATGGCATACGCCTGGCCATGACAGAGCTGGGACTATTTCTCGGAAAACCCATTCGTCCCATTTATCCCTACCAGACCTCGGTGATGCGCCAACGCCCACTGCTTATCGCCGTCATGGTTCTGGCTGCAGCTGTGGTCGTATTGGGGGGTGTAGATTTTTATCTTTTAGGAAAATAGGAGAGAGATTATGCGAGAATCCACATTATGGTTTTGGCACATCATTGCCGGCGCAGTGGTTCTGGTGTTGCTGGCGTTGCATATGGGAATCATGCACTTGAATGATATGCTGGCAGCCACCGGACTCGGTCAGCACGATCCGGTGGCTGTGGCTTCGGTTTTTGCCCGCAGCCAGCAAGCCTTTTTTATGGTCACATATATATTACTGCTTGGCGCAGCACTGTTTCATGGCTTTTATGGAATGCGCAATATTCTGTTTGAATTGACTCTGCCGAGGAACGCGGAAAAGCTCATCAATGTCGCGTCCGTTCTTGCGGGTGGTTTTTTGTTCATTTATGGCACTTATGTTGCCATCGCCATTTTTTTCATGGAGGTGCAGCTATGAGCGAAAAAACTAGTGATAAAAAAATGACGATCGTTTTTGAGGTGCTGCGTTATAATCCTGAAACCGATAAAAAGCCTTTTGTGCAGGAATACAAGATTCCGGTTGTCAAGGGCATGACCGTACTGGACGGACTCACCTGGATCAAAGAGCATCTGGATTCCACCCTGGCCTGGCGCTCCTCGTGCCGTATGGGTGTGTGTGGATCCTGTGCCATGTTTATCAATGGCTTGCCCAGATTGGCCTGCAATAATCAGATCCTGCATCTGACCGACAACCGTATCGTGGTAAAACCATTGCCCAATTTTGATATCGTACGGGATCTGGTTCCCAACCTGGATAGCTTTTTCGAGAAACACCGCAATGTCAAACCCTGGCTGATCCGCAAAGAGGTGGAAGAACAAAATAATCCCACAGCAGAATATTTTCAATCCCAGGAAGAGCTGGTGAATTATATCCAGTTTGCCTATTGCATCAAATGCGGAGCATGTCTGTCTGCTTGCCCCACCGTGGCCACAGACGAACGTTTCCTGGGCCCCCAGGCATTGGCTCAGGCCTGGCGCTATAACACTGATTCTCGTGATGAGGGCTATGAGGATCGCAAGGATCCTGTTTTAACTCGCAAAGGCGCTTATAGCTGTCATTTTGCCGGCGCCTGCTCTGAAGCGTGCCCCAAGGGTGTGGATCCGGCGTTTGCCATTCAGCTGCTCAAAAAACACCAGTTTTGCAAGACCCTGGGAGGGTGCAAACAGGCCGAAGGGTCATCCATCGCCGAACCTATCATCGAATTCAAGGAAAATCCTAAAATCGCCAAACCGCCGGAACCAACGGTGTGATGTTTCTATTCATACTCGTGTGTTGAAACCCCGGATACCTGGTATTCGGGGTGCTTTTTTGTTCGGATTCGAATCAGTGAGCTAACACTTTCTGGCGGATCTGAACAACGATGGAAAGCTCGATATCATCGGCATGCTTATCCATAATTTCGGCAATACGCCGCAAGGCAAAGCCACGGTCTTTTGGATGCATTATCAGGGAGACACCCCCACAGCAGATAATTGGCAGACACAGGTCATCAAATGGTCAGACGGGGTCAATTCGGGCAGACGCTATCAGGGTGAAAAATGGGACCACTGCCGCATCGTGGATTTGGATAACGATGGCGATCTTGATATTCTGGCAAACTGCGAAGAACACTATCGCGTCGAGGAGGGGAATCGTATCACCACTCTTGGTGTGGCATGGTTTGAAAATCCTCTAAAATGAAACGCCAGGCCTTTGGAAAATTTGAGCCGGGACGGGATTTGACCCGGCGTATTCAATAATCGACAGGCGCAAAACTTTAAATGTCTGATCGGTTCTGTTCTGGGCTTTTTAATCCTTGTTCTTGAAATGCTTGTCGAATGCAGATGCATCAAAGACCTCATTGAATAGAAGGATAATACTTTTAGTCATCTTTGCAAGAACAAATTGATCACCGATTTTAATCATTTTCTAATCAGGTTTTAATAATAGATAGCTATTTTCTGCCACGATTCCGCTGCAAAGAAATGAACACAGAACAGGCAATCCATGAAAATCATAACAATCATATGTTGCTGGTGTCTGACTTGGCTTTCATGTCAGAAACCCACTTCCAACAGGTATCATCCCCTGCCTTTTGGCGCAGATGTCAAAGAGGTCGAATTTGACTTTACTCAGGTACCGGCGGGCATGCCCGCGCCAGGATGGCTCATTACTCATAATGGATTTGGCAAAACAGGGGACTGGAGAGTAGTGCATGACAGTACCGCGCGAGACCACAAGTATTATTTTGGCCAAATGTCCAAAAAAGAGCTGGGGGCCCATGTCCATTTTGCCATACTCGACGGGGTTGTTTTCAGTGATGTAGAACTCGAATGCGATATCAAAGCCGTGGATGGGCAGGAACAGCAATCCGGGGGATTGGTGTGGGGCTTTCAGGACCCGCAAAACTATTATGCCTGTATTGTAGAGCCATTTCAAAACCGGGTACGATTGCTGCGGGTATTCAACGGCACACCTCAGGTTCTCGGCTCGAGCGGAGGAAAATCCGTGCCCCGCGGCAGCTGGAAAGAACTTAAAGTCGAGTTCGATGATGGTGTCATCGAATGCGAATATCGTGATAAAAAACTGATTCATGTTCATGATCATACCTTCCCAAAGGGTGAGATTGGGTTTTGCACTTTGGCCGATGCTGTGGTCTATTTTGATGATTTGAAAATAGAGAAAAAGTAAACCACGAATGAACGCAAATGAACATCAATGAAAAACCGAACCTTGTTCGCTTTCAATAGAAAAATACGTATTAAAAAAATAAAACGAGTCAAGGATGAAAATTCCCAATACCATTAGTTTGCGCCTCACGCTCTGGTATACCCTGCTTGTCTTTTTGGTTTTGGTCTGTTTTGGCTGGCTGATTCTGTGGATTACGGCCAACGAGACCTATGACCAGCAGCGCTCCATGCTCAAAGAAAAGACCATTCCCATTGCCGAACACCTGGATGTGGACAAGGGCAAGTTCGATAAAGAGCATATCGAAGATAAAGAACAAGAGTTGCGGCTGCACGAATATGGAATTTTTTTTGAGGTGTGGGACAATAAACGCCTCTTGTTCCGTTCGAGAAATTTTCCGTCGGAACTCGAACTGCCTCCTCCTGCAGAATCAGACCTGCCGGATATTGTCAAAGCAGAAAACAATTATCGTTATCAAATCCTGACCGAGCCGATCAGTATCTATGAATCCGGTCCCAAAAAGAGCTTTCCTTTTTTTCTGCGCGTGGGACGATCGGATCTCTATGTCGAACGTATCCTGGACCGTATTCGACTGCTGTCGTTGTTTCTGATTCCTATTGCCGTGGCCATTGCTGCACTCAGTGGCTGGATTCTGGCCAGACGGGCGTTGCGACCTGTGGACGAAATCACTCGTACGACTCGGAATATTTCCATGCACTCTTTGGATCAACGTTTGCCCGAACCCAGGTACGACGATGAATTGGGACGTCTCTCCAAAACGTTCAATGCCTTGCTGGAGCGTATTCAAACCGGTGTGGAAAAGATACAGAGATTCAGCGCCGATGCATCACATGAACTGCGTACGCCCCTGACTGTTTTGCATGGTGAAATGGAAGTGGCTTTGCGAAAAGAACGCGTACCAAAAGAGTATCAGAACGTACTGGAGAGCGGATTGCAGGAAATCGGCTGGATGGAAAAAATTGTCAATAGTCTTCTGACCCTGTCCCGGGCCGATAGCGGTCAGGCACCCCTGGAAATACAAAATACCGATCTCTCCCAATTGCTCAAAGAATCCATAGAAATGAACCGCAATGCTGCAGAGGCTAAAAAGATTAATATGCATTTTGATGCCGAATCCGTTCATGGCAGGGTGGACCCCGATCGTATCCGGCAACTGTTTATCAATCTCCTGGACAATGCCATAAAATACTCGCCCGGTGATCGAGAGATCAATGTGGAATTGAAACACCAGGATGATGAGGCGGTGATGGTGTTCCAGGATCAGGGCATCGGTATCCCGCCTGAAGACCTGCCTTATGTGTTTGAACGGTTTTATCGTGCGGACAAGTCTCGCAGTCGTGAACTGCATGGCAGCGGATTGGGCCTGTCGATATGTCAGTGGATCGTAAAAGCCCATCAAGGGACGCTCGAAATCAAAAGTGAACCTGAAAAAGGCACCAGGGTGACCGTACGATTACCTCTTAATCAATAAAAGCACTAAAAATCATTGCATCAATTCAATATTCCCCGTAGATTATTCAGGTATTTTTTAAACCATTTTATTTATTTACGGTGAGTATTATGAAGAGACTTTTTATTCCGGCTTTTGTATTCCTGTTTTCA
>CAYNUX010000127.1:0-9322 GCA_964400115.1 uncultured Cytophagia bacterium | reverse complement strand
GCATAAGTTCGGGGCTCATCATTGATGCCGGTCCTCTGAAAGGCTCTTACGAGCTGCCATGTATAGCCATTGTTTTTGGTTATGGCAAGTCCGTCCGCCGTACCCACCCAGAGCTGGTCATTCGCAGCAGCAGCTGAATAAACTTCCTGGGTATATATTCGTTCACCGGACTGCTGATCGACAAATTGATCGAACAAATACCAGGTCTGCCCCATATCAACGGATTTGAACAATCCATTATCAGTCGCAACATATACAATTGAATCGTCAAATGCAAAATTGTGAGCCTTTTCGCCTTTAAGGATTACGGTCCAGTTTTCGCCACCATCGTCAGAAAAAGAGACTCCATATTCTTCCTCTTTACCTTCAGCTTTCCACGTTGCAGCCCATAGTCTTTCATGCCTCACTGTCTTTTGAACGTCCAGGGCAACGACAAAGTCTCCGGATATGGCATTTTCTTGATTGGCATGTGTGAACTGTTGCCAGATTTTTCCATTGTCATTACTCTTATTGATGCCATCGGCTGTTCCGATATATATCGCTTCAGCTGTTGCAATAGCAGCAAAGCCTCTGTGGTTGAGATATTTTCCAGGATCAAAACTCATAGAGTCAGGCGCAATGGAATTCCATGTCTGGCCCCAGTCATCTGAGCGTCGAATTCCGCCTCCCCAGCTGACAATGTATATCGAACCTTTGTGCACCGCGATATCATAGCTCAGGTTTTGCACCGGGGTAGGGCCAGGCTGATCATAATGAGTCCAGGTAGCGCCATTATCTGTGGATACACTCAACCCCGTTCCCATATCCAAATACGTCTCGGATACGGGAGTCAGGGTATCGCTTGCAGTGGCCACCCAGATTGTATCTCCACTTACCCATAGTGCTGACACACTGCCCCGTCCGATTCCACTTTTGGATGTAAACGTTTCAAATGTTTGCCCAAAATCTGTCGTGCGGCTTAGTCCATTGCCGGTTCCAAACCAAAGCGTAGATTTGCCTACTTTAATATCCGTGATTCCATTCCCGGCAAGGTCCGGTTTGGTAACTTTATCGCCGGCAGCGTCGAACCGAAACGTATGCAAAGTTTTACCAAAACAAAATATAGGCAACAACAAAAAAATCAATAATTTTCTCATAGATCTTCCATCTCTTATTCAGCGGACAATTCGATCTGACGAACGACGGGTTCGTTTTTTTGGCCTACCCAGTCTGTTGCAGTAAACTCGAGGATATAGGTACCGAGGGCATCATCATCATCAAAAATCCCGGTAATGCTATAAATGCCGTCATCCGCCTGCTTATCTCCACGATACCCTTGATTCCATTTATCAATATCAAAATCAAGGCCATTATCATATAAAGTAAAAGGACTATTGTCAGCAAAGGTTCCATCAGGCTTTTTCCAGGTCAGAATGACATCTGAAATATCCTGCAAAGTTTGTGGATCTCGGGCATTGATCTCGATGAGAAAATAGGCTAACTGGCCTGAAGCCGGTCGCGCCACAGAATCGGCAAGAACCGGTTCCGACAAGACAGGGGGCTGGTTTTCAATAACCAAAGTGCGATTTACTTCTTCGCTGGTTGAGCCGGAACGGTCTCTGGCGATGACAATCAGATCATAAGAGCCCTTTTTTCTGGCAGGAAAAAAGGGCTCCAGAGATGCGGAATAGATGCCATCGCCTTCCAAAACATCACCACCCAGTCCGGTATCCTGAAGCTCGATGACAAATCGTTGAACGCCGTCCTGAAAGCCTTTTATCTGTACCTCAGAGATATCTTCAAGACCAGAAGAGTCTTGTACCTCTACACGTACAAATCGGGTCTCGCTGTAACCACTCGGCAAACGATCCGGTATTTCTACGGAAACGATCCGCGGAGGTAATATCCGCAAAGAGAGCACGCTTTGCTCTATAGGATCAGAGAGAACGTGCTCATCGGATTTGGCGACGAATCGTAAACGATAATTCTGTTGTACGGTAATGGCCGGATTCCACAGCACGTTTTGGGAAAACACATTGTCGTGTGCAACAATATCTCCATCACTGGGGTGCTGGGCACCGCCATCATCATATAACCGGGCAGACTGGGCAGGCTCTTCACCAGACTCGGGAATAATATCGAGTTCGATCAAGCCTATATTCTTGTCGCCTTTTGCTTCGACAGCAACGAAAAACGATCGGTTAGGATTCAAGACCTCTGGCATGTGGCGAATTTCCAGCTCTGCAGGCTCATCCGATACAGGCACAGTGGGCAAATCACGTTCAGAGCAGGAAAAAAATATCATCACTGCCAGCAAAACATATTTTTTCATATCCATTCCTAAAAATAAAAAACCGAGCCCAGTTATTGTCCGTCTCGGTTATGAACAAACTGGGCACATGTCACCATTGCTATTTCGTCTCTTCCCACTATACAGCAATCCGTAACAAAAAGTATGCCCAGCGATCTCCTTTTAAATTTCCAGAATGTATCAAACAAATCATGAACAAGCAAGCTTTTTTTGTAGGCCCAAGAACTGAATCATGACAATGGTGTTAAAAATCGAACAAATTCATACAATGATTTATGATCGGCAAGAATCCAATCCGCCTCCCGGAGGTATTCTATGGGCAGAGTGGTCTCTAATGCCACGGTATGGGCACCCGAGGCCACAGCTGCGCTGATGCCAAGAGGGGCATTTTCAATAACCAGGCTGTTTTTTGCCGGTATTTGCAATTTTTTCATAGCTGCCAGATAAGGATCCGGAGCAGGCTTTCCATTAGAGGTATCTTTTTCGGTAACAATGGCATCGAACAGTTTGACAATTTCAGAGTCGAGAACATACAAAACATTTTCGATTTGAGTGCCGGTAACGAGCCCGGTATACAGATCCCGGTTTTTGATTTCATGCAGCACTCTGGTAAAATCAGGGTAAACTGCATCTTGCACATTTTGTCGAAAAAGAAGATTCTTTTCGTCAGACAATTTTTTAGCAACCTTGGCTGACAGAGGATGGCCCAAATGCTCTCCTATCTCCTGCGCGATACGAAAAGCAGGTGACCCTTCATTTTTTTTGATGACTATCGGATCGGGTTCAAGATTGTAATACTCTTTCCAAACCGTACGCCAAGCCTCGATATGAATCTCGATGGTACTGGCGATCACTCCATCAAAATCAAACAAAACCGCTTGAATCACGATATACTCCTCAAAAATGAACTTCCACCACGCTTGTTGCAAATTGTAATCCACAAAGTGTAATGGCTGTAATATTATCCTGTTACCTGGTCATTGATCTTTCAAGGGCTCAAAATTCATAAAATCAGCATGGTGAATAATAATGGCCTCAGGACATCGATATCCCAAATTTCCTTCCTTGGCATGTGTCGCAATCATGTGCACCACCTTGTCGGGCAATCCATGCTTGACCGCGAGTGCAGCACCGCTAATCGGATGACGCAATAGTTTGCCCTGAGGACTTTTTTTATACCCATCATCAGAGGGGATGTACTCTAATAATTTTCCAATATCGTGCAATAGTGCACCGCTAACGATACAATCAAAATCGAGTACATAATGACCGCTGTAAAAAGACGATAAAACTCTGGCCGACTGCATAGCAACCTGTGTAACCGACCGAACATGCTGCAAAAATGAGACCTTGCAATCAGAAATGAGCAGAGTAAACGGAATATCCTCTAGATCCTTGAGGGACCATTTGCCTTGCTCCAGGGCATCGATCCAGCAATCCAATGTTTTTTCCCGCAAATCATCATGATTGATTTGCTGAAATTCAGGGATACTCTGCATTAACTGATTTTTCATCAATACTGTCCTTTCACGCCGGATTGATAATTTTATGGAAATAGCTAATGCCACGATCCAAACCTACCAGCAAGGCCCGAGAGAAAATCGACCGGCCGATGTTATATTCTTCTATAAACGGTATATCAATCAAATCACGAATCGTCTGGTGATTGATGCCGATTCCCGCAGAAATACCAAGACCCAATTTATTCGCACCCATTGCAACAGAACGAATCTGCTCAACTTTGTCAGTCATGGCATTCAAATCTTCCACATGTGCCAGTGAGGAGGTATTGATCTGGATATAGTCTGCACCGATTTTGGCAACAGCGCGCATTTGATGCATATCAGGATCGATAAGAATGCTGGCAACGATGTTGTTCGCTCTGAGAGCAGCTACAATATCTTCCAGATACTCTGAATTCTCTACCACATTCAAACTGGCTTCGGATTCATGTTCATACCCACTCGACACCAGGGTCACCATATCGGGCAGCACTTTGATCGCTTTTTTGACCATATCATCATTCATCGGAATGGCCAGGTTCAAATGACTCTGAACCACTTGCTTGAGCACGCTGATATCCCGATCAGTGAGGTCGGATCGGTCTTCCTTAAAGTGGGCAATAATACCGTCAATACCTGCCAGTTCAGCAGCAATAGCGGCGGTAACCGGATCCGGATCTTTTCTCTTGTTAGAGTTCCGGACAAATCCAACCTGATTCACACAAACACACAATCGAGCCATGACGCTACCTCAAAACATAACCAGTGACCTAAAAAAACCAGCGGAATTAAACATCACGCACTACGATAAGTAATGCACTATAAGGAACGATCAGATAACTTTCATTATCCAGCCTGACTTCAACAGCGGCTTTGCGCAAAAACAGAGTATAATCGCCGAGCCGGGCTTGCATCTTTGTTATTTTTTCACTTTGCTCGTGTTTCTTCCAGGGTTCTTCTTCTATATCAGTAGGAGAAGGCAGAGAGGCACCATGGCCGATCTCTACGATCCGACCTGCTTGAATGGACTCTCGTTCGACAGCCCATTTTGGCAAATATAGACCCACATTACTTCGATCTTCACCAACATCGGGCACGATAAGAACGCGATCCCCGATGACAAGTACTTCTTGTTTTCCCTTTTTCATTTTTTCACCTGTCGAGATTAATTTCCATGATGGATGAAGCAACGATATTTGCAATAGAACTCCGGAGCCAGCTCACACTCCCGTCATCATCGGGATGAACACGGTTGGTCAAAATAATCACAATCGTACCTGTATCACGATCTATCCAGATCGACGTGCCGGTATAACCGGTATGGCCAAAGCCGCCATCAGGAAACAAATCACCTCCCACCCACGATTGACCCTCTTTAACCACCCATCCATAGCCACGCTTGGCCTGAGCAGGAGTCTCAGGTATTTCAATCATTTTTCGGATCGTCAAAGGGGAAAGGATTCTCGCATCTCTGAACGTGCCGTTGCCAAGCATCATTCGAGCATATCGCAAAAGATCAGGGGCATTGGAGAATAGCCCCGCATTCCCGGATATTCCCCCCTGCAGTCGGGCCAGAGGATCGTGAACAATCCCCGTCAATACCGAATCGTCATCCACCAATTCTGTGGGGACTATCATGCCATGCATAGAGTCTGGCGGAACATAGCCGGTATGATGCATATTCAAAGGCTTGAAAAGATGTTCTTGTGAATATTCATGAATATTCAGGCCCGAGACTTTTTCGACAATATAGGCCAGGGTTATAAAACCCAGACAGCTGTAATGATATTCCTCGCCCGGTGCAGACATTTTAGGCAATTTAGCGATATATTTAACCAGTTCTTCGCGCTTGGCCGGGCGCCCGAGAGAATCGGCTGCCACATCGGCATTGGTATACGGCAACAGACCGGATGTATGTGTAAGCAAGTGCCATATGCGCGCTTGGTCTGCCATTGTACTGTCTTTGTAAATGAATCGGCTGAATTCCGGCACATAGTCGGAAACCCGGTCGGTAAACCGAATGTTGCCGTTTTCTACAAGCGTCATGACAGATGTTGCCGTAGCAATGGGTTTGGTCACAGAGGCAAGATCAAAAATCATATCAAGCTGCATGCGCTTTTTTATGGGTTTATATTGGGCAAAGCCATAGGCCTTGTGAAATACGATGCTATCGGCACGGGAGACCAAAATCACGCCACCCGGGATGTCGTTTCGGATAAGAGCTTCATCCATAATCGCATCGATACGCTGCAACCGCTGTAGATCTATACCGGAAATGACTTGAAAGGATTCTTTATCAAGAGTCCTTGGAATCTGACTGGCCTGACTGCACGCCAGGAAAAAAATGGACACGATCGTTAATAGTCGGTACACATGACCCTCGATTAAATTTGCTTTAAGCGATAAAAATATTAATCATTTATTGCCATACAATCAAGGAAAAAAGCTCATATTATGGCCATCCCCGGTGATGATTTATCACTTGAATTTAGCACCTTAATTTAGTAAAATGATCTCTTGTCACTCTAACAGGGATCGGAGCACTTTGATGAATCGCGTAGACAGAAGCATGATTCAGGTCATGCCAGATGGAACGGAAAAACACATCAATCCCTTTACAGGAACAGAGGTCTGGTACATCCCGGGTCGCCGAAACCGGCCGATTTTCACCTCGCAGGCTAATGATGCCGAACAGATTCAGCATCACCATCCTGAGGATTGTTGCAATTTTTGTCCGGCCCGCTATTTTAATACCCCGCCGGAAAAGAGCCGTATCTTGCGTGTCGGTGATCAATTTATCATGCAAGAAAATGTGCCACCCGAATCGATATTCGGGCAACCCGCAGAATTTAGACGAATCGGCAATCTGTTCGAAATCGTAACGATCAATTATTGGAAAAAGAACTTTTCATATCGTCTATCGCAGCGGAATAGAGAATGGAAGGAACACTATTTATCGAGCGAAATCGGCAAGAATCACGTACTCTCTATGATCAACATGAAATTAAAATATTCCGGCCTGGATGAAGAGGATATAAAATCCATCATGCCATCGGAAAAGTACGAAATGGCAGATGCGTTCTTTGGCGGCGGACACGAATTGATTATTCCCCGCCGACACTATATCGACGGGGCACAATATAACAATCAATTGGCCTCATCGGGAGAATTGAATCCTGAAGAACATTTTTGGTATTTCAAATTTACCATAGACGCAATGAAGGATATATACGAAAATAATCGTTATGTCAGATATGTGGCGATATATCAAAACTGGCTCAAAGAAGCAGGAGCATCATTCGATCATCTCCATAAACAGCTCGTGGCGCTGGATGAATGGGGAGTATCCCTGGAAAGAGAAATGGATCTGGCATACAAGAATCCCAATATTTATAATGAAGTCGCTGCAAATCATGCCAGCTATAACAATCATGTTCTGTGTGAAAATGATCATGCTCTGGCATTCGTAGACCTGGGACATCGCCATCCGACGATTGCAATTTATTCCAAGAGCACCCGTTGTTGGCCCGCTGAGCATACCGATGACGAACTGAGAGGTGTAAGCGATATTGTTCATGCCATCCATGCAGCGTCCGGGCCGAGTATTTCCTGCAATGAAGAATGGTATCATATGCCCAGAGATAGCATTGTCTCTATTCCCTGGCATGTATTGATCAAATGGCGCATCAATATCGCAGCCGGATTCGAAGGGGGCACAAAAATATATGTAAATCCCATGTCATTGAAAGAGTTGCGTGATCAGGTCGTTCCTCGCCTCTTTGATCTGCGTACCAATGGGAAAATTTCCTGGCTTCAAATCGCCCAAGAGTGCCCGGTAAAGCCGAATTCCTTGCAGTATTATAAAAATGGTATCAAATAGTGCAACACGCTTATTATTTTATTGTCATTGTCCTGATCATATCCGCATGCGAACTCCCCTTTCAGACAAGGGAACCCGAAAAACCGATTTCCGATCAATCGAGCTGGATACAGCCCACATCGCCCCATTATGTCATGACCAATCTTCGCAACGCTATCAGTGAAAAGAACATTGCCAATTATGCACGATGTTTGGCGGACACCAGCCAATATGCACGTTCGTTTAGATTTTTTGCGGATCCTGCAGTGGCAAACCGGAATCCCAACTTGTTCACCAATTGGGGCAAAGAAGAAGAAATAACCATGATGAATCAGCTATTATTGTTTTTACCCAAAGACTCTTTGTCCATGGTTACGTTCATGCTTTTAAGCGAAACCAATAGGGTGGATTCGGTTATTCTGGTTCAGGATTATGATCTGGACGTTCACCATAACTGCAAAGAAACCGACTGCCCGAGACACATGCAGGGACAAAGCGAATTCCGATTGATAAAAAACAATCAGGATTTATGGACGATTTATCGTTGGAGCGATTCGGCCAGCGGAGATGAGCCGAGTTGGAGCGCACTCAAGGCGCAGTTTGGAAAGTAGAACGTGAAAAGAACCCAAAGAAAAAAAATATCGATTATCTACCGTCTGTTTCTGCAATCAAAAACCATAAAGATTGCACTTATGGTTTCCGCATTATCTCTGGGATTATTGAATTATCTGGTCTATTTCGCCGACCACATCGAATCCACATCGGAGCAAAAGATCTCACCGGATAGCACGGTCATAGAGGCCGTCAACGATCTTTTTTACGACTATCATATTCAAAAAAAATATATCAAAGTCATAGGCCATCAGGTAAAAGTCATTATTCCCAGTCGCTTTCATTTTGTGCCCTTTTATCGTTCTCTGGTGAATGAGCTGCAAACAATCGATGCCAGCATCTTGAGTTGCGAAGAAAGGGTAAGGGAAAAAAGCATTACCATCCGCATTAACCGCCATCAAAAGCCAGCATTGCATCTGATACTCTATAAGCGTAGCTCACTTTCCGAAATCGCCGGATCTGTAGCAATTATTGTCGATGATTTTGGCTATGTGTATAACGAAACAGTACGCGATTTTCTTTTTTTTCCCCACCCTATTACCCTTTCCATATTGCCCGGTTTGAAAGAAACCAAAAAAATATCCAGGGAAGCAGATCTGGCTGAAAAAGAGGTTCTGCTTCACTTGCCTATGGAACCCCAAAATGCCAAATTCGATGATCACGGCTATACCATAACCACGCAACTCGATGCAGGGAGTATTCGTTTACGCGTACAGGCAGCATTGGCTCAGGTTCCGAATGCCCATGGCGTAAATAATCATCAGGGCTCAAAAGCGACCACCGACAGAAATATCATGACACAAGTCATAAAGGTGCTGGCCGACAAGAATAAATATTTTGTCGATAGCCGGACATCACCCCAAAGCATTGCCCTGGATGTTGCCAAATCTCAAAACATTCCGGCAGCAGCCAATCAGATCTTTATCGATGCCAAAGATGATAAAAAGTTTATCAGTGATCAAATCCGGCGCCTCGCCCGCATGGCTGCAAAAGACGGCCAGGCCATCGGCATCGCTCACGTACGTCCCAACACCCTGGAAGTCCTGTCCAAGGAATTAC
>CAYNUX010000126.1:0-9340 GCA_964400115.1 uncultured Cytophagia bacterium | reverse complement strand
CGGTGACGATTTGCTGTTTTATTATATCGGATCAAAGCTGGCGCATGGCAAAGACCCGGGTGCAGGTATCGGAATCGCTACGATTAAAAGAGATCGATACGTGGGCTTGCAAGCCGGCAAAGATGAGGGACAGATTACGACACATTTGTTGGCCCTGACCCATCATGGAGGAAAAATGCCGGACCGCGGTGTCCTCTGTGTCAATGCAAATGCCAAAGAGGGCTCTTTTAGGGTCGAAATTTTGGATCAAAATGACGATCCCATACCCGGCTATTCTGCTGAAGATTGTATCCCAGTCAGCGGAGACAAGCTCGAACACCGTGTGCGCTGGAAAAATCACAGAAATCTCTACCCGGTCATCGGCAAACCGGTTCGGTTACGGTTCTATCTGAATAATACAACGATTTATGGATTTCATGTGGAAAGACATGATCGGGATTGAGAAGGATTTTGACATCGTTGTTTTTGGGGACATTATAAATTGAACTTTCCAATGCAAACATCTATTTTCAATTGACTTGGAGAATAAATGACACCAATACGAATTATCCTGATCTGTTTATCCGCCGGACTGGGAGTTCAGGGTTTTGGCCAGGAAACACCCGCGCCATTCGACGAACAGTTTCCCAACGGGATCGGCAAGCACCGGGAACTTTTTTTACATGACGATGAAATCGTGGAATCGCGTGAAAATGTTCAAATCGTGATCGCTCAGGCCGAAAAAATAACGCAACAGCCCGTTGTCAAACAGGATCAGTCCTGGGAATTGGGGCACCCCAGGTATATCAATGTTTTGTATGATGCCGAAGAACAATTGTATAAAATGTGGTATCAGTGCCTGGTGGAATACCAACCCTATTCGGCTGATCCCGGAAAAAAACTCGCTTTGCTTTATGCAACCTCCAGGGATGGCATACACTGGGAAAAGCCGCTTTCCAATATCATGGAACATGCAGGAAGGCCCACCAATATCACGTTTTTTGCCGTACAGACAAAAAAGGATTTTCGTGCTCCCTATGTGATCAAGGACTATTCTGATCCGGATCCGCAGGCACGGTACAAGGCACTTTTTCATTGTTGGGGTTTTCGCGGACGAGGCCTGGGAGCAGCCATCTCTCCGGACGGGGTGCGATGGTCCGCGCCTCATGCTTATACCGTCATGCAAGGGGGTTTTGACACCCACAATACGGTTTTTTGGGATCCGCAATATGGAAGTTATGTCGCCTATGTGCGTCGCTGGCAGTATGGCAAACGCCATATCGCACGAGCCACGAGTCCGGATTTCTTTCACTGGTCCAAGGATGTGACGATTATGGGACCGGATGAACGCGATGCCCCTGATGAAGACCTCTATACCCCTGCCTGCTTTCGGTTAAAAGAGGTTCGAAATGTTTATATCATGGTGACCGGGGTGTTTGACCATAAAAAAAATATCGTGACGCCCCAACTTGCAGTCAGCCGGGATGGCATAAACTGGACCCGGTTCAGACAGCCTTTTATTCCTTTCGGGGAGCCGGGAACCTGGGACGATGCCGGGGGCTGGCCAAGAGCCCGGGAAATCCCTGCCGGCGAGCATCAACTGTTTTATTATCAAGGGGTTCGTGCTGCACATGCCGATCCGGATGATCAGGGAGGTCAATCAGGCGTTGGGGTGACCCGAATCAAACGGGATCGTTATATCGGTCTCTCAACTCCGCAAGAGGGTACTGTGACGACCAGACTCGTCCGGCTGACCCATCACGCCGCAAGAATGCTCGAACGGGGTGTGCTGACCCTCAATGCGGATGCCACAAACGGCCAGATTCGTGTCGAAGTGCTGGATAATAACAACAATCCGATTCCGGGTTTTTCTGCCGACGAGTGTGTTCCGTTTACCGGAGATGAACTGGATGGTTGTGTGCGTTGGCAGGACCATCCAAACTTGTATCCGGTGATCGGTAACCCCGTTAAACTGAAATTCTATTTAGACAATGCGACTATTTATGGATTTCAGGTTCTGCGGAATGATCCGGAACGATGATCCACAAAGCACCAAGACCCCAGAAAAAAGAATGTTAAATTTTAGATTTTCTGCTTTGCACATTATTGAGGTGATTGAAATGAATCGATCAGAGAATTATCTGTTCCTTCGAACTGATAATAGATTTACTTGTGGACATTTATCCCGACACTGCCGTATTGGGATTGCAATGGTTTTGTTATTTGTTTTGCAAAGTTTTGCCCAGCCTTTCCCCAAATCTCCTCACCCATGGAGAGCGGAATATGATATTTCTCTGGAATCATTTGAATTCAGCCATCCAATGACGGTTTTGAATCAAACTGAACTGAGGACAGTCCGGCAGCACATCCAGAACGATATCGAACCCCAATCTTCAACGTTTGATCTCATGCTCTCGGCAGCAAAACCTTTTTTGACATTTGAACCCGATGCCCCTGTGACGATGGATATCATGGGAGGATATGAACCCAATTCCAATCTGGGTGAGATGAGAGACTGGCTGTGGCGCAACAGTCATGCGGCCTATACCTGCGCACTGGCCTATGCCCTCACCGATGAATCGAAATATGCTGAAAAGGCCAGAGAAGTGATTATGGATTGGGTTAATACTTGTACCACTTTTACCGGGGGAGACAGAGGATTACAGCTGGGATCGTGGTTTACGCCGTTACTGGTCGCCGCCGATCTCATCTGGGATTATTCCGGTTTTACGCTTACAGACAAGCAACAACTGCGAGACTGGGTCAGCATCAAGTGGCTCGACCAGGGGGATGTGCTTGATGTTATGCGCAGAAAAGATAACAACTGGAAAGATGCTGCACTCAAAGGTGTGTTTACCGCAGCCGTGATTTTGGAAGACAAAGAGCTGTTACAAGAAGCGATTGTTCAGTTGATGAGTTTTTTCTATTCCCGCACCGATGCCTATGTCGATATTCCTGGTCCCGGATGGAAAATTACCAAGGACGACAGGGGTGTTTATTTACCCAGAGAAGTCGTCCGCAATGACGGCAGAAGCGGTATTACCTATACAGCCTATGCATTGACGACCATGGTGCAAAATCTGGAAATGGCCAGATATGCCGGGTTTGACTTTTGGCATAAAGAAACCGAACAGGGGGCAACCATTAAAGAGGTGATCGAACAATATTTTCGATGGAACAGCCTCAGAGAGCGTTTCCCATGGAATCCGGGGGCCAAAAGGACCGTTAAACGGTTGAACTCTTATGAATTGGCCAATACCCACTATCAAGTCGATGAAAAGATGAAAACCTGGATCGAAAACTTAAGACCGTTGAGTGGCAGGGAAGGGGATGCATGGATTACCCTGACCAAAGGCGATTTACCCCTCACTCCGTTCGGGAGAATCATGTCGCCTGTTGATGGCGCCGGATTTTTAAGAACCGATACTCTTTTGATCGATATATTCGCCAACAATCCTGTGGATACGGTCGAACTGTTTATCGATGACAGTCTGGCAACCCGGGTTATTCATACTGAGCATAATCGCTTTGATACGCCGCTTTTACTGGAGAATCTATCCAGCGGCGATCATTCCCTGCTGGCCAGGATCGTGGATGAGCTGCACAATGTGTTTATCGATTCTGTTTCGTTTCATGTCGGGTCTGCCTATTATTCCATCACCGATCTAACAGATCCCGGTCTGGGCCGTATTGCAATGAATCCCCCTGGCGGAACTTATTTGGATGGTACTGTGGTGTCACTTACCGCTATTCCCAAACCGGGATATGAGTTTATCCATTGGGCTGGTGATGTGAATTCATGGGCAGATACTCTCACGGTGGTCATAAATTCCAATCTTTCTCTAAAAACACACTATCACTGGTTTATGCAAAAACTGCAATCCTTTGCACTGCAGGCAGAAGATCAGACTCTTGGAGGAGGTGCTACTGTGGATCAGAGTCATGAGGGATTCAATGGCTCCGGATTTGTTTCGTTCCCCGCAAACGGTGGACAGGTCATCTTTGAGAACATTCGGGGCGGCAACGGCGGCAGTGCCAGGTTCACCGTTCGCTGGGCAAATGGCGATACTGATCGAACGGGACATCTTGTTGTAAACCAGGATACGCTGAATATTACAATGGAAGCTACAGGAGGATGGGATGTCTGGAAAACACAAGAGATTCCGATTATGCTCAATCCGGACTCGTTGAATGTCATCTCTTTGTTGTCCATTGGTCAGGGCTTTGGATTTTTGGATGAAATTACATTGACGTTATCGACCCTGGTCGGTGTCAAGACACCAGAAATTGATGGATCAGCGCGCAAATTTGCTTTGGCACAAAATTATCCCAACCCGTTCAATCCTGTCACGCAAATCGCATTTGATTTGTCATCGGGTCAGCAAACGAGCCTCAAAATTTATAATACCAGGGGGCAAATGGTAAGAGAGGTGGTGAATGAAATGATGGATCCCGGTCATCACATCATTGACTTTGATGCCCGTGATTTACCTTCAGGAGTCTATTTTTACAGGCTTGAATCCGGTTCGTTTTCTAAAGTCAGGCGAATGGTTCTGCTCCAATAACATAGAGTGACCTAGTTTTCGGGTTACGTTTTTAATCCAAAGGCACTTTTTATTTCAGCTAATCATGGAAGAATTTTATGGATCCACTAAAAAAATCTATCAGCCGCCGTAGATTCTTGAATCAGACGATCGGTGGAGTGAGCGCGCTCGCAATCACCCCCACGAGCGCTCCACTTGTCACTGATACACGCGGTACTCTCTGGCCTGCAACGATAAAAAAACTGTTTGCCACCACCGATTATCGGGATAATGTCCTTATCAATAACCGTTTTATGGACAGGACTCAACTCGATTCTTTGCACAGAGGCCTTGCTTCATTGGGAGTAACCCGTCATCAATGGATTGTCGATACCATATGGTCATTCTACGAAAAGCATCCATATGGACTGGATTTGTTAACCGATGCAGTCGAGTCAGCGCACAAGCATGGCATTGAATTCTATGCGGTCATCAAACCGTTTGAGGGCGGTGGCTTTGGCACTATTCTTCCAAATTCAATGCCCTTTCCAAAGAACGCACCTGCCTTTAAAGATTTACGCGGAATTTTCCCCATAGCACGCCCCTTTGCGGCTCGTCACCCGGATATGTGCCTGAAAAGACGTCCAGGCACGTTTGAATTCAGGGGGCCTGTCAAAAGTATCAGGCTCGTCAAAGACAATGCCAGCCCAACCCGTATAAAGGCCGAGCATCTCTCCATTTGGACGAGTACGACCAATAACAGATTTGTTCGCTATATGGGACCAGTAGCCTTTCGTGAGTCCGTGGAATGGCGCCCTTGTTTTCCCAAATTGAAACGTTGCCGTGTGCTTTATCTTGAAGACCTGGAGATTCCCAAAGATCATGCATATATCCTGATACGCTGTGATGGTATTTAAGAATCGATTATGCTAGGGAACAAATTGTTAAAAATCTTTTTTTTAATGATTTCGCAGACATGGTGAATTGCGATGACTCGCCGACGTCAAGAGGCGATGATTGCCAATAGCGCTATGCACGATCCCTTGTTCCGGTCAAAAAGGAGATATTTTATGACGAGTACTCGAAATCAAATCAACCGTCGAACATTTATCGTTCGTTCAGCATCTTGTCTTGGATTGACTGCATTGAGCCCGATTGATGTGTTTGGAGGAGAGGCAACGGCAAGAGAAAATCGTAAAACTCTAAAAAAACTTTTTGCAACCACAGACTATTTTGGCAATATCTTTAAATACCAGTCGTTCATGGATGAGGCGCAACTGGACGACTTGCACCGGATTCTCGCCTCCTTGGGAGTGACCCGACATGAATGGTTGTTTGATACCACCGAAGGGTTTTATGAAAATTATCCACATGGATTTGACTTGTTGGCAAAAGCTGTACAGTCGGCACATGCACATGGAATCGAATTTTTTGCCGTGATCAAGCCATTTGAGGATGGAGGGTATCCTCCTCTCCTGCCTTTGACAATGCCTTTTCCCGAGGGCGCCGTAGCATTCAAAGATATGCGCGGTATTTGTCCGGTCGCACGTCCCTTTGCATCACAACATCCCTGTACGAGTCTGCAACGCCGGCCCGGAACAGCAGAGTGCAGGGGGCCGGTAAAGGCGATTCGTCTTGTAAAGAGCAATGACCAGCCTACACGTATAAATGCAGAGCACCTTTCCATATGGACGAGTTCCTCGAATAATGACTTCCAGCGATATCAGGGTCCGGTTTCGTTTCGTGAAAGCATCGAGTGGCGTTTTCGGTTTCCCAAATGGCGGCAATGCCGGATTCTCGCGTTTGAAGGATTAGAGATCCCCAGAGAACACGGTTATATACTGGTGCGCTGTTCATTGGCTGATCCTGGGGGTGATTTTAGCAATGAAAATGGCAACATTATCGAACTTGTCGGGCCGGATGAGAAAATTCTGCCTCATACTCTGAGCAGTGGCCCCATTTCCTGGGAAGATCATAAAAATTTTTACCACTCGGAACTCATGAAACAATTGTTTCGCTATTTGCAATTGCCCGAGGTGCAGGCAGAAATACGGAATACTGACAAAATGCACGAGCATTATCAAGACTATTTCAGTTTTTACGAGAGTGACTTGGAACTCAGGGATTGGACCACCCTGGATCAAGCAGGCTATGTGGCCGCAGCTTGCGGTAAACCGGAATACATGCTCGGCAATCTGCACCCTATCTACCCGGAGGTGCGTGAACATTGGCTCGATTTGACCCGTTATTGCCTCGACCGTGGGGTGGATGGTATCCATTTCAGGGTTGCAAACCACACCCGATCCCCTGAATACTGGGACTATGGATTTAATGAACCCGTTCTGGAGGCTGCCAATGGCAAGACCGATACTGCCACCATCAGCCGGATCAATGGCGATGCCTATACAACATTCCTTCGCCAGGCAAGAGAGCTTGTAAAAAGCCGGGGGAAAACAATGGGGATTCACCTGAATCCTCTCATGATCAGGCCGGATGATCGCGATCGTCCGCCCGCGCTTCCTCCTAATTTCGAGTGGCAGTGGCAGATCTGGGTGCGCGAAATTGCCGACGAGTTCGAGTTCAGGGGAGGGTATATGCAACGACCCTGGAATTTGAAAAAAGTGTTGGATATTTTCAGCCATGCAACGCAAGCGGTCAACAAACCCCTGTACTATCAAAGCGATTTTCATAGCATGACCAATATGGAAGGTCGGTTGCAAAGACGAAAAGAGGAAATCGATCTTGTCAAAGAATATCCGGGTTTGGATGGCTATGTCTTGTATACCACCAATAATTACACAAAGATTAATGAAAACAGAGAAATCGAGCTTTTGCCCTTTATGGAAAAAGCGATCAAGACCCATTATACAAGTGAATAATTTCGGTATTTTTCATAAAACAAGGACTGCGCTATGTCAAAACCACCGAATCAGATCAACCGCCGTTCATTTTTAACTCGCTCGCTATGTGGTATGAGTGCTCTGGCTGTTGGCCAGACCTCCGGGTTGTTTGCCCGCACAGCTCTTGCCAGATCCAATTCTCATTCCAAAGCCTTGTATGCGACTTCAGATTATACCGATAATATTTTGATCAACAACGCTTTTATGGATCGACAACAGCTGGATGATTTACACAAATGCCTGGCAGAAATAGGCGTGACCCGGCACCAATGGATCGTCGATACATTCTGGAATATCTATGATGATTATCCCCTTGGCTTTGATTTGTTAGCCAATGCCGTCGAATCGGCGCATGAGCATGGCATCGAATTCTATGCAGAAATCAAACCTTTTGAGAATGGTGGGTTTAGTGTTGCCCTTCCGCATTCTATGCCTTTTTCTGAGGATATGCAGGCGTTCAGGGATCTGCGGGGTATTTTTCCGGTTGCCGGACCTTTTGCGAGCCAAAATTCGCATTTATGTTTGAAACGTAAACCAGATACGAACAATATCGATGGCCCTGTCAAAACCGTTCGATTGGTAAAATGGAATGACGCACCTACGCGTGTCAAGCCCGAGCATCTCTCGATATGGACGAGCTCTACAAACAATCATTTTGGTGAATATAAGGGGCCTGTAGAATTCAAGGAAACCATTGACTGGCGTTTTCGCTTTCCCAAATGGCGTCAATCACGAATCCTGTCTCTGGAGGGACTGGATCTGCCTCAGGATCATCATTATGTTCTGATCAAATGTTCTTTGGCTGATCAAGCCGGTGATTTTAGAAACGAGTGTGGCAATATCCTCGAGCTCGTGAATGCCGATGGCGAGTTGATTCCGCATACGCTTGGCACAGACAAAGCATCGCTGGAGGAACACAATAAGAGTTTTCATCAGTCTGAATTCATCAGCCGGATGTTGCCCTATTTTCAAAATCCACGGGTTCAAAAAGAGATCCGTGACCCTCAAAAAATGCTCGATCATTATCGCGAGTTTTACAATTTTTGGGATTATTATCGTTTGGATGATTGGATCACCCTTGACAAGCAAGGCTTTCTGGTCACGGCCCGAGGTAAGCCAGAATACATGCTGGGCAGTCTTCATCCCATCTATCCGGAAGTGCAAAACCATTGGCTCAGTCTGGTACGCTATTGTCTGGATCGTGGTGTGGATGGAATGAATTTCAGAGTCGCCAACCACACCCGGCTGGCCAATTACTGGGAATATGGATTTAATGAACCCGTACTCGAAAAAGCCAATGGCAAGACCGATTATACCACGATCAGCCGCATTAATGGCGATGCCTATACGCAATTCCTGCGCAAAGCCCGCCAGATGGTAAAAGCCAAAGGAAAAGGATTGACCATCCACTTACATGCCGGCATGTTGAGACCCGACGACCGTTCCGGACGAATAAGCTCTTTACCCCCAAATTTCGAGTGGCAATGGAAGACCTGGGCCAAAGAGATCGCAGACGAGTTGGAATTCCGGGGCGCTTTTACACTCAGGCCCTGGAACAGAGATCAGGTCGTGGATATTTACAGCTCGTATGCAAATAAAGTGAACAAGCCCTTTCATTATCAGAGTGACTTTCACAGCATGACCAATGATGAGGGACGCAGACAATGCAAGCAACACGAGATCGAGCTGGTCAAAAATCACCCCGGGATCGACGGATTCGTGTTATATGAAACGGCAAATTATACCCGATTGAATGAAAAGAAAAGAATCGAAAATAAACCGTTTATAGTGGAGGTCATAAAGGACTATTAACTCAAAGAGTGGCAGGCAGATTTTTATGAAAGAAAATATTTTTTCACATACAGATCTGACTGCTCATTGGTATTGATAAATGTTTTTATATTTGTGATTACAAGGCAAATCAGGGTCAAGCAGGGG
>CAYNUX010000125.1:0-9411 GCA_964400115.1 uncultured Cytophagia bacterium | reverse complement strand
AACAGGGTACCCTGTTCGATGATGGCACCGGAGACAGGATAAATATCTGCCCCCACCAGGGCAATGGGTTGTGATTGGGGCTCTGCAGGGATCTGATCGTGGGCATACAGGCTGACCAGGATCAATAAAAGGATCATCATACAATTCTTGATCATGACGAGGCCTCCGGCTTTTGGTTCTGCTCGAGATAGATCTGAATGAGTTTTTCTCGTTCCTTTAATACCTGATTTTGCATTTTTCGATCCTCGTCGACATCAAAATACTTTGTCCCTTCGATCCAGGTCTGCTCACAACGACTCGTGCTCGACAACGGATCTCCGCTCCAGATGACAAAGTCAGCATCTTTGCCCGGTTCCAAAGAGCCTGCCCGATCGTCGATCCCCAGCTGTTGGGCAGAATAGAGAGTGACGAATTTCAACGCATCCTCACGCGGCACATTTCCATAACGAACAGCCTTGGCCGCTTCTTTGGAGAGGCGCCGGGAAAGCTCGTCACTATCGGAATTAAACGAAATACTGGCATCCTGTTGGTAGAGAATGGCTCCATTATGAGGAATAGCATCGATCACTTCAAACTTGTACATCCACCAATCGCTAAACGAAGACACTCTAAAATTATTCTTTGCGATTTCATCTGCTATTTTAAATCCTTCGAGACCGTGTTCAAAGACAACATTCTCGATGCCAAACTCGTTGGCAAAACGAATAAACATCAGCATCTCATCCTGGCGGTAAGCGTGACAGCGCACCTGGCGCTTGCCCTGCAGGATCTCTACCAGAGGATCCAACTGCAAATTGCGGCGCGGCGGAATGATTTTACTGCGATTCTTTCCCTCTTTGAATCGCTGCCATTCCCGGTCATATTCCTGTGCAGCATAAAAATAGTCCCTCAGAATTTGCTCCACTCCCATACGGCTGGAAGGGTAACGATAAGGCATACTGCTCCCCCAATTGCTGCGTTTCACATTTTCGCCCAATGCAAATTTCAGATTTTCAGGAGCCGATGACATGATCATCTCATCAGCCTCTTTACCCCACTTTATCTTGAGCGCAGCATTCTGACCGCCAATCGGATTGGCTGAACCATGCATAACATGAGTGATTGTCAGCCCCCCGGCCAGTACCCGGTAATAGGCAATATCGCCGGGATCGATGACATCTTTGATACGGACCTGGGCGGTAACAGCGTCTGAAAATTCATTGCTGCCACCATCGATACCGGTGTGAGAGTGAGCATCGATGAGACCGGGCGTCACATGCCGGCCATGGCCTTGAATCACAAGAGCACCTTTGGGAGCTTGCAGACTGGAATCCACAGCAACGATCTTTCCCTTTTCCACCAGCATGTCACCCCTCAGAATACCCTTTTCACCATTCGTCCAGAGAATGGCATCCTCGATCAAAAGCTTTTCGATAAAAGGCCGTTCCAACGATGCACCATAGGCTCCCCGGCGGACCTGGGGAAAATCAGGGATAAATGGATCCGGTTTTTTTGAGGTTTTGACACTATCTTTTACCGCTTGTTGCTTTCCGGTGATTTTAAAGCGTGATGCGTCCGGCAAAATGGTATAACCAGTCAGGGCTGAATCTCCGAGGCTCACCACAGTACGAACATACCCCTTCTGACCCAGACTATCTCCGGGAAAAATGACAGCCATTTGCCGACCGGTCAATTCAACCTGCGCATCGATCTTTTTTTCGTCGGCAACAAGAGTGCCCTTGAATACAGGAAACGACCCCTTGACCTTTAGGGTCATCGAAAGATCTGTATGCTCGGGCGATTCAATCACCCATGTGCCTGCAGGATTGACAGCCTCTCTGGGAGTCGTTTCGAAATGTTTACCATCGATCCATACATCCATGATCCGGGCCTTTTCTTTAAACAACTCTTTATCCATGACCACCATATTGGCAATCTTGCCGGATTCCAGAGTGCCAACATATTTTTCCATGCCGAAAAAGATAGCAGGATTTTTTGTCAAAGCAGCAATAGCCGCTTGCTTTGGCCAGCCTCTTTGTACGGCTTTGCGCAGCCGGGTTAAAAAATCTTTCTTTTTTTCCAGCCCATGGCTGGTCACAGCTATAGGGACGACCTCAGTCATCCAAACCGGGTTAGACGGGGCATAAGCCCAATCCTGCAGTTCGGCCAAAGAGACATCATGGGCATGATCCGGATTCTCGACAAACAGTTTTTGCGGAAAAGTGAACGGCAAAATGACCGGACAATTCAATTTGCCGGCCCAGCTACGCTGCCAGAAATCCGTACCGGTACCATAGACCATCACATCGAGTTTGAATTCTTGAGCCAATAACGACACACGGCGATAATCAGAGTTTCGGTCAAGATGAAAGGCTACCCGTTGTTCACCCTGCATAACAGGTACCAAATCTTTTAATCCTGAAACATATTCAGGCCGTTTATTCAAATCGGGGTATTCATTGTACCGTTCCCAGGCCGTCCGGTACCACTGGGCATCCATACACGTCTGGCGAATAAGAGCCATCGCGCCCATCAGACTGGTAGGGCCCTCATTGTTGCGACCCGAAACCGTATCGAATCCCAGATGCTGCGCAAGTCCGGTCTTGAGTATAGCCCTCTGTCTGGATTTATCATGCAAGAGTACAGCCGCACTCGCCCCCCTGAAAATCCCTTTGGACGGCACAATCACAGCTGTAGTAAACCCGATTTCCCGCAATGATTTTTTGGTTTTCTCAGGAATACGGATCTCTGATATATCGAGTTCAGGATGAACAAGCGGATTCCAATGCGATCCCGAAAACTGTGAATCCGGTTCCATCGCCAGCATGGGTTCGATAAATCCCGGATAAATCCAGTGATCCGAATAATCCCATACTCTTGCATCCTGCGGAACCTCGATATTTTCACCGATCTCGATGATCTTGCCCCGGTCGATCAAAACAGATCCTTTGATAAGGGTATTTGGCGAGATCACGATATGGGCGTTAATCAGAATATGTCGTTGTGGAGTATTTTCATGTAATCCTGTAACAGGCTCCAATTGCGCCCGGACAATAGAGTATATGCCGAACAACAAACACAGCATCAGGATTTTTTTCATGGTCATCCTTTCAATTTTCCGCTTGTAGAGAGGCGCCCACTAGCTCTTTATCATTGCGGATATAAACATGTTTATTGGCAAATGCCGGATGAGCCCAGGTCACGCCGGTTCCTTTTCTGTTGAGCTGTGCCGTGGTCGGCTCGATAAGCTGTCCCCGGCTGAGCTCTGTATATCCCTCCGCACTGAGACGAGAGATAATGAGTTGGCCGTGCTCGATGAACATCCAGGTCTGTTCTCCGTGTTGAACGAGATGGATATTGGCCCAGCGGTTTTTTTGCACAGCCTGCAAAGATTCCCAGATCCGGTCACCTGTGCGCAGGTCAAGACACCGCAATTCACCATAGCTATCCACACCATAGATATAGCCGTTTAGGATAACGGGTGTAGAGATACAGCAGTGCAAAGCATCGGTATTGCGCTCATTTTTACCTTTGCGATGCCATACTTTGGAGGCGGCAAGCTGATCATCGGACAATTGGACTAAAAGCGTTCCATCATAAAAGCCGCTGACCAGCAGGAAATTCTCATAGAGAACCGGAGTAGAGATCCCGATGATCATGCGATCGCGACGATAAGGCACCTGCCAATAGACATGTCCTGTCTGTGGATTCAGGCCGGACAAATGATCTGCAGTCCAGACCACAAGCACCCGCTGACCCGTCTGGTCGATAACAACCGGCGACGAATACGTCGCATCGTCCTCAAGTGCCCTCCAGATTTCCTTGCCCGTCTGTTTATTCAATCCGATGACACATGCACCATTGCTGCCACCGATATGCAGGATCAGGATATCCCCTTCGATCAACGGACAAGCCGCAATGCCCCAGGTGGGCATGCGGATCTCATAGTCCTGATCCAAATCCCTCTTCCACAGCACTTGGCCGGTCCTGGCGTTGAAACAAAATAAATGTCCCATGGTTCCCAGAGAATAGGCCCGATCCCTATCGATGAGCATGCTGGCTCGCGGTCCGGCAGGATAGCCCACGCTTCGATATCTGCAATCATATGCATATGACCACACAGGCATCCCGTCACTGGCGCGAAAACAGTGCACCCGCTCCTGTTCAACAGGGTCTGTCACCCGATCGGTGATATAGACCAAGCCATCGGCCACTGACGGACCACTATACCCCTGTCCGACAGACACCCTCCATTTAACCGGGATGGACTCTGGCAGAACGTCTATAACACCCGATTCTTTCCAAACCCCGTCACGATCAATCCCCCGCCATTGCGGCCAATCGGCGGCAGAGGAAATGACGCATAAACAGAACAAAATCCCTAAACTATGTCGCATCATATTCCAATCCAATCGTTTTTCAATGTGATGAAATACAGTATAGGATAAATTTTGCAATTATTCAACAGAGAATACACCTTGTACGGAGAGTGAGCAGAACAATTTTCTTTCAAGTCTTTACCAGCCTTGCAGAAAATTGTCTTTAAACATCTGAAAATCAGTATTGTCTATCATGCCATCGAGATTGAGAGCGGCAGATAATGAGTCAGAAGACTCGGTTGTCCGTTTTGCATTAACCCACACACAATAATCATGGCCTTCGATCATCTCGGATGACTAGGAATAGGGGGACGAGACAAATTCAAATGTATTATAATTCGTTTCCCAGGGGCTATCGACGATCCCGGCACCCACCGGGAACTCGCAATCGATGTATCCCTTGTACGAGCTCCATGACTGCCTCACGGAGTATTGAGATCATCTTCCCATACCCGGGGCTCGAATGCCCAGGCTGGCGGTATGAAAAGTGGCATCATCTCCGGATAAGGGGGCTTGGGGATGGGATATGCCGCTCTGAGTGCATTTACCCTGTCGAATTGTATAGTGCTCTCACTTGTCAGGATGACAAGTGAGAGTCAACCCAATAAAATCTTTTTATCCATCCTGATTACCATCACAAAAGGCTAAAGCAAACCGCGCTTTAAGCCATGCGCCAGAGCACGGGATTGACCTTCACCCAGCCGTCCCTTGAGCAGATCGACCAGTCCTTCCTTATCCAGATTACGCACAAACTCGTCGCGCATCTTTTTTTGTTTTTCAAATGCAGCCATGGTGACGGCCTCGGGGTCTACTTGTTGCGTGAGGAGTTCTTGCAGTTCGAGCTTTATATCCTGAACCTCTGGGTCATCGATGCAATTGTCAAATTCATAAGGATCCTCTTTGACATTAAACAAAAGGTCGTCGTAAAACGAAAAGTGAATATATTTCCAATCCCCTTTGCGGATCATGAATGATCCGGTGGCATTGCCCTCTGAATGAGTCTCGCAAAATGCAAATCCCGGGTGATCGCCTTGTTTACCCTGCATCAGCGGTGTCAAGGAATGACCGCGCAGATAATCGGGTCGCTCGGCATTGGCCCATTCCAGCAATGTAGCTACCAAATCCACATGACCTGTGGGTGTGGAGATGCGGACGCCTTTGGGAATACCAGGCCCGGTAATCACCAAGGGAACGCGGGCAGCGACGTCATAGAGATTGTTTTTGAGCCACAATCCATGCTCGCCAAGACTTTCACCATGATCCGAGGTATAGATAAAGATCGTATTGTCCAGCTGGCCGGTTTGTTCCAGGGTATTCCAGAGCTGTCCGACATAATCATCCAGCTCTGTAATCATACCGTAATAGCCGGCACGGGCCCGCCGGATCTTTTCTTCTTCAATGGGGGTAGCAATACGCTTGAAATGCCGCAGTTGCTGAAACACATAGTGCAGATTTTCCAGATGGCCCGGAGGTACATTGGGCATATCCACACGATTGGGGTAATAGCGATCAAAATATTTTTTCTGGGCCTGAAAATCCGGATGCGGTTGCGAAAACCCGACATAAAGGGCCCATGGTTTGTCCAGCTTACCAGCCTGTTCGCTCAGGAACATCTGGGCATTTTGCAGCAAATCTAAATCGTGATGCGGATTCTCCCGACTGCTCCCATCGATTTGCGGTCGTTCATTATAGCGCGCGATTGGAGGCAACCGAAACAAGGATGTGATATCCGGGTTATGGGCGTGACCGTGTGAGGTATCGACCTGTTCAAAGCCGATATCATACTCGTCATGCAGGTCGAATTTGCCCGTGGCCCAACATTTATATCCTGCGTTCGAAAGCAAATTAGCCCAGGTGGGATGCTGGTTGGTCCATACCGTGGAATTGCAGTAAGAGCCGGTATCCGAAGCATAGACACCGGTCATCATGCTCGCACGCGAAGGCGTGCAAACCGGATTGCCGCAGTAATTGTTTTCAAAGACCACGCCCTGTTTTGCAAGGTTGTCCAGATTAGGGGTTTCAACAAAGGGATGGCCATTGTATCCGGTGTATTTATAGCTGTGCTGATCGCTGCAGATAAATACGATATTCGGTCTTTTTCTGCTTTGAGCTTTGGACACTGTCGGAGAAAGCGTTGTGGCAGCCGCTCCGACACCCAAAGCCATGCGTTTATGAAACTCTCGTCTGCTCATTTTTGCCATACTTTACCCTCGCAATTGCCCCCGTTTAAGTTCCGGTTTTCACCCAAATAGGATATCTCGTAACGCGCTGTAGCTTTAGAGATTCATTTTTAATAATGTAGGAGGAATGGTGATAAAAGTCAAGGTTTAGAATCTCTCACTCTGCGAACCTTAAAAACCTTTGCGTCCTCTACCTTGAGTGACAAGGCCAAATAGGTGAATCCGTCTAATGAAATTCTATTTCATTCAGGTCAAAAACAGGTTTTTCACATCGATAATCGTGACAGACATAAAAAGTGGGTTTGTTGTCAAGACTGTTCATTTCTCTTATAAACGGGGCAATGGTGCTCAGTTTATCTTGAGGGCCGGATTTTACAAGGATCACCATACCGGGCAAATAAGTACGATTCAGCTTTTGTAACCATTTTGGAGAATCTGTCAGAGGCTCCGGCATAGCGACAACCAGCTCCTGGGTGGGACCCAGAACAAAGTCCAGCACACAGAGCATCAAGGTATGTGCAGTGGGATAAGCCACGACATCTGACGAAAACCGTTGCAGCAGCATTCGGGCCTTTTCTTCACAAGAAGGCTCACCTGTAAGCCTCGACAGGCGTATCAGGTTCCATGCCGAAACAGAATTGGCAGAGGGGACGGCCCCATCCGACACCTCGATACGGCGTACCAGCAAGGTTTCTGAATCATGACTGGTGAAATAAAATCCGTGTTGCTCATGATCCCAAAACCGATCGACCATTTGCAGTTGCCATTTCACGGCCATCTGCAGATATAAAGAATTAAAGGTCGCCTGATAGAGTTCGATCAATCCCCAAATATAAAAGGCATAATCATCGGCATGGGAAGCGAGTCCTGCTTCCCCTTGTCGATAGCGGTGTAAAAGGACACCCTTTTCATCCACCAGTGTTTGTTGAATAAATTCCACGGCTTTTTCTGCGGCTTGCCTGGCTTGTGGCAGAGAAAAAACCCGGCTGGCTTTGGCCAGGGCTGCGATCAAGAGTCCGTTCCAATCGGTAAGGATCTTGTCATCGAGCAAGGGCCGTTCACGCAGTTCGCGATAGTTGAACAAGAGATGACGGATTTGCTGCCACTGTTCTTTGAGTTCTGTTTCTGTTTTCTGGAATTCTTGTGCCAAATCCTGCCAGGATGCCCGGCAATGTAAAATATTGTCTCCGGTACGTTCTCCTGTTGCCTCGTCAGTAAAATTGCCTTCCTTGCGTATCTGAAATGCGACCTGCATAAATTGCATATATTCAGGCGACAGAACAGATTCCAACTCTTCCCAGGACCACACATAGAATTTGCCTTCCTCGCCTTCGCTGTCTGCATCCTGAGCCGAATAGAATCCGCCTTGATCATGGGTCATCTCGCGCAGAATAAATATCACCAATTGTTCAGCGGTTTCCCGATGCAAATTATCTCCGGTCAACTGATAAGCTTCGGCGAGTGTGAAAAGATAAAGCGCCTGATCGTAAAGCATCTTTTCAAAATGGGGCAAGAGCCAGCTGCGGTCCGTGGAATACCGATGCAAGCCATAACCGACGTGATCCCAGATCCCCCCCTGCCGCATGGCTTTTAAGGTTCTCTGTACCATATCGACAGCGTGATCGGAATCGTACCGCCGGGCATAGCGCAATAGAAAGAGCAGATTATGCGGCATGGGAAATTTGGGCGCCTGACCGAATCCGCCCCAACGATCATCGAAACGCTGCTCCAGCTGTTCAAAGGCGATATCCAGAACCGGCTCTTCCAGAGTTTCGTTACCCGGACTGGATCCAAGAGTTTGCAAAGACTGTGTAATCTGCTGTGCGGATTCCAGTAGCTCATCCCGGCGATCGTCCCAAAGCTCTTTGACGCGCGGAAGCAGGTCCAGCAACCCTGAACGGCCTGGCCGGGAAGATTTGGGGATATAGGTGGCGGCAAAAAAGGGCCTTTTGTCCGGGGTCATCATGATGGTCAGGGGCCAGCCCCCTCCTCCGGTGACTATCTGACACACTGTCATATAAACCTGATCCACGTCAGGGCGCTCTTCGCGATCCACTTTGATATTGACAAAAATATCGTTCATCAATGCAGCCACCTCCTCGTCTTCGAACGACTCGTGCGCCATGACATGACACCAATGGCAGGTGGAATAACCGACGGACAAAAAAATGGGTTTTTGTTCTTTTTCTGCTTTTGCAAACGCCTCATCGCTCCAGGGATACCAATCCACCGGATTGTCGGCGTGTTGGAGCAGATAGGGACTTTTTTCTTTTTGGAGATGATTCATCATATCACGCTTTTGTTAATGATCTTTATAAAGTCAACAGAGAGAATATTTGCGGTATTCCGGTTAAGGAATTTAGAATGTAGAATTTAGAATTTAGAATTTAGAATGCATCGAGAATTTAAATACCCGGATCGGGAAAATTGCCAAAAAGGTTAGAGTTAAATCGTTGAATTGTTTAGGATAAATAAAAGCCCTGACAAAACATATCAGGGCTTTATATTGTACTCAAGTGTGGAACGCGGGCGCGTTCACCCGTTTAAATAGCTCATACGTTTTGCGGCACCACATAAGGTTCGCGATAGGGTCGGCTGAGCATTTCATTGGCGGCCTCATTCCCGACGAATTTTTCATTCATCGGATCGAATTCCAATTCCATACCGTATTGGTAGGTCATGTCCTGCAAGTCACCCCCGATCCCATAGGTCAGATTTTTGATAATGGTCTGATAGGAATCAAACACGTGCTCATTGTCCATCACCTCTTTTGGAACCTTGCTAAAGGGTACCTGTGGTCCCAGCCGCATAGAGACATTCGGCAGATGGCACAAGGCTGATGAATAGTGACCCAATTCGACAGGAGCATTCAG
>CAYNUX010000124.1:0-9447 GCA_964400115.1 uncultured Cytophagia bacterium | reverse complement strand
GGGGGAATTACTGGTCTGATTCTCGGCTTTGCCAGTCAGAATATTGTCAGCAACCTGATATCCGGACTTTTTTTGATCGCCGAGCGTCCCATTCGCATCGGTCAGCAGGTGAATATCGACGGTACGGTGGGGTTTGTGGATGATATCCGTATTCTTTCCACTAGCATCCGGACCTATGACGGGTTATACATCCGTGTTCCTAACGAACGCGTGTTTACCAGTAATATTATCAACCTTACGGCTAACATCGTCCGTCGATTCGACTATAATATTGGTATTCGCTATCGCGATGATGCGGACAAGGCCATAAAAATTATCAAAAACCTCTTAGACGATCATCCCCTGGTGCTCAAAAATCCGGTCTCCCAGGTATTTGTGGATACGTTGGGGGATAATTCAGTCAACCTTGCTGCACGAATCTGGTGCCCGGTGACCGAATGGTATGGAGTGCGGATGGAGTTGCTGTGGAAAATAAAAACAACGCTCGAAGCACAGGGTATTCAGGTTCCCTTTCCACAACGTACGGTTCATTTTGAAAGCGATCTCGCGATCAAACAGGGTCAAGAGCCAGACAGCCCGAATCAGGAACCCCACTCTTCCAATCTTTGAACGAGATTGTGAAGCAAAGCCCGGTTATCCTCGGCAATATAGAGCGTCCTTCCGCCCATGCGGTTAAAGGATTTGAGGAACCGCAGATAGTAATCCGGCGAGCTCTTGGGTGGCTCGCCCTGAGTCCAGTCCCATACCGATTCCTGCAAATCATCCACCAGAATATGAAAATCCTTGAGGATTTCTTTTCCTTCCTGCAGAGCGAAATTGTTGGCCAGCGAAACCGATTTTTCGAACACCTGGGGGGCCATGATCGCCGATCCCACAGAGAGAAATACACCCTCTGTCAGTTTTCGAACCGAATCGACAAAAATTTCATAGTCGATATGAGCCCCGCGGCCCAGAGCCGCGCCGTTGGCAAAAGGATGGTTGTAGATAATATCATAGCCAATGCCCGGATGAATGGTTGCCGGAACGCCCAGACGTGCGGCCTGACCATAAATCGAAAATTCCTGGTGCGGATGAGGCACGGTCAGAGAACCCGGTTCCAGGTCAAGGCGGGTGATACTGTCCAGCACTTCGGCGATGGGGGCAATACCCTGTCTTGATTGTTCCATCGCCTTTGAAATGGCTTGCTCCAAAGACCCGCGCGCCGGGATCTCTAATTGTTGATCCAGAATGAATCTTCCCAACGATTCACCATATCCCATGCCTTGCATGGCCCCGAGAAGAACGGCGAGATTGATAAAGTACCCGGTTTCGTTCCAGGTGCCGAATGAACCGGTCTCGACATTGGCACGTACATCTTCTTCCGAACGCCCCAAATAGGCGAATTCCCAGTCGTGAATCCCACAGGCACCATTGCCTGCTAGATGCGTCACCCATCCCCGCTCCATCATTCGGATCACCAAGGGAGCTGCGCCATTCTTGACGAGATGAGCACCAAACGCCAGCATTACGGATGCGCCTCTTTCTCTTGCCTTTATGATATAACGAGCAAACGTGTCCACGTATGGCTGGTTCTTATCCGAAAGTTTCGGTGCCGGGGCATCCGGGTTTGCAGCCACCCCGAGGATCTGGGTCTTGCTTTTGCGGTTCGCTAGCGGATGGACCAGGATATTCTTGCTGTCGATTCGGCCAAAAGGCATGATGACTCTCCATATAAATTTATGTCACTCAGAAATGGAACAGATGTATTTCGATTAATAACCGTAAATATACTAAAAAGATATTGGAATTTCAAATTGATTTGGTATTTTTAGGTATCCTTGATTTCCAATCAACACATAGTCTCAGAAAAAAAAAGAGTGCCGAGGACCGCAATAAAACCTGAAAAGGAGTTGCCATGCAACGACGAACCTTTTTAAAAGCGATGATGGCCGGGTTGGGAACCGGTATGAGTGGAGTCATGAGTGGGATGTTCTCGTGTTCCGGTCCGGTGCGAAAACCCAATTTCGTGTTTATCCTGGTGGATGATCTGGGATGGCCGGATCCCGGTTGTTATGGCAATACCTTTCATGAAACTCCAAATATCGATTGGCTCGCCGGTCAGGGCATGCGCTTCACCGATGCTTATGCCGCTTGTCCGGTTTGCTCGCCCACAAGAGCGAGTATCTATAGCGGCCAATATTTGGCGCGTCTGGGCTTGACCGACTTTATCCCGGGCCACTGGCGACCTTATGAAAAATTGCGGGTGCCCATAAATGACCAACAACATCTGCCCCTTGAAATCACTACGGTTGTCGAATCACTCAAAACACAGGGCTATGCCACTGCCGCTTTTGGCAAATGGCACTGCGGCCGGGGCCGTGCGCCAGGGCGACTGGAAACTGATCGAGTTCTATGATGACAATCATGTCGAGCTGTATAACCTGGCAGAGGATATCGGTGAAACAAAGGATCTCTCCTCCGGCATGCCTGCCAAAGCCAAAGAGATGCAGCAAATGCTAGCCGAGTGGCGGGCATCGGTTGATGCACAGATGCCAGTACCCAATCCCGACTATGATCCTGAACGGGCAAAAGAGTGGGGCAAGCATCCGGATCGAGACTAGGCGAAATAATCTACCAAAATGATTGGGTTCAATTCATGCAAACACGCTTGCTGATCCTCATTGGACTTTTTCTGTTCCAGATCCCTCAGCTCTATTCAACACAAGCCCCTCAGGTCAGTGGCATCTATCCTCATCTCGCCTATTACAACCAGGAGGGCGAATGCGGCACCGGGGCAGTGGTGCCCTGGGCCGGTCGGTTGTGGGTCATTACCTATGGCCCGCATTTCCCCAATGGCTCTTCGGACAAGCTCTATGAAATCACCCCGGATCTGAAACAGATCGTTCACCTGCAAAGCATCGGCGGGACGCCGGCAAATCGTATGATCCATCGAGAGAGCCGGCAGCTGTTTATCGGTCCTTATGCCATCGATAAAAACAGAACCGTGCGTACCCTTTCCTACGACAGGATGCCCGGACGCCATACCGCCAATGCCCGGCATTTGATCGACCCCGGAAATAAAATATATTATGCCACCATGGAAGAGGGTTTTTATGACGTGGATGTCCATTCTCTGGAGGTCAATTGTCTCTATCGTGACAATCATATACCGGGAAACGACCCCAGGAAAAACCTCGCCGAAAAACTCCTTGCCGACCTGCCCGGTGCCCATGGCAAAGGTGCTTATACCGGACAGGGGGTGCTCGTCTATGCCAATAACGGCGAAAAAGGTGAACAAGCCCTGAAACAGTTCGATATCGAATCCGGTTCGCTCTCGGAATGGGATGGCGAAACCTGGAAGCTTGTCCGTCGCAACCAGTTCTGTGAGGTTACAGGGCCCGGGGGGATCTATGGCAATGAACATCCTGCGACCGATCCCCTTTGGGCCACAGGATGGGATCACAAATCGCTTTTGCTGGGGGTTCGCTATGACGACAAATGGTCATTTTACAGACTGCCCAAAGCCAGCCACAGCTATGATGGTGCGCATGGCTGGAACACCGAATGGCCCCGGATTCGCGATATAGGTACGCCTGACCAGCCCGATGTTCTCATGACCATGCACGGCATGTTTTGGACTTTTCCCCATACCTTTACACCCGATCGCTCAGCCGGCATCCGGCCGCGTTCGGCCTATCTCAAGGTCATCGGAGATTTTTGCCGCTGGAACGACCGATTGGTTTTCGGTTGTGATGATTCTGCTCAACGCGAGTTTCTGAATAAACGTCAGGCCAAAGGCGGTATCAGCGGCCCCGGTCAATCCAATTCCAACCTATGGTTTACCTCTTTTGACCGGCCAAATCAACTGGGGCCCATTACAGCCAACGGCGCGATTTGGCTGGAGGAAGAGGTGCCTGCTGACCAGCCTTCTGAACCTTTTCTTTTTGCAGGTTGGCCCAAACGCTGTGTCTGGATAAAAAGCGATGCACCGGGACCCGTGAATTTTACCTTTGAAATCGACAACGGAAAGTCGTGGGAGACTCTGAAATCACTGGCGGTGTTGCCCAATACCGCTGGTTTGCTGGAATTTGACTCTGAAATAAAAGGCGAATGGATTCGGGTCATTCCCGACAGTCCCTGCACAGCCACGATCCATTTTTCCTATGCAGATATGGATGGCCGGTTATCTGAACCGGATGAGCTCTTTGACGGATTGTCATCGGTACAGAATCCGCTATCACATGGGGGATTGCTCTATGGCCTGGGTGATGATCGCCGGGCATTGGGCATGGCAGTCATGCGTTTTGACCACGAATCGGCAAAAGATTTGGGATACTATGAACTGGATGGCGAGATGAATTTGGTCAGGAAACAGGATCAGGAAACTCACACCTTTATCAAAGAAAAGTTTGCGATTCCGGAGAATGTGACCGCGATTCAAAAATCCTCTGTTCTGATCATCGACGATCAAAATCGGCGCTGGCGGCTGCCTCTGGGCGACGAGTCATTCACTTTGCTGACAAACATGGCTCATTTGCGGATCTGCCGCGAGGTGGCCACGGAACGCGATCTGTTCAATTGTCACGGTACCTTTTATGAACTGCCGGCGGAAAATGCCGATGGCTATGCCAAGATTCGTCCCATTGCATCGCACGATTTTCGCATCCACGATTATGCCTCGTACCGTGGCATGCTCATCATGACCGGCATCGATCCGCAACAATCAACAGACAATTCTCATATCATACGCTCTGAGGATGGCAATGCTGCTGTCTGGGCCGGTGTGATCGATGATTTGTGGAAACTGGGTAAACCCCGGGGCAGGGGAGGACCCTGGAAAGAGTCGCTGGTGCGCGCGCAAGAGCCGTCTGATCCCTATCTCATCGCATTTTACGACCATCGAAATCTGACATTGTCACATGATGCTGCAGAGCCGGTGGTGTTTACCCTTCAGGTCGATGCGTCCGGCCAGGGTCCGTGGATGGATTATAAACGCTTTGCCGTTCCCGCAAAGGAAAAGATTGAATTTAGCTTTCCCGATAATGTACAGGCCCGCTGGATCCGGTTCACAACAAACCGCGATTGCCGGGCTACGGCGTGGCTAGAGTATCGCTAGTGTGGGAGGCCTCCCGAAGGGAAACCCAACCTCCGGGAGATTCCTGTCCCTATTTAAACCTGGCTTTTGAAATGGTTCAGCCCCTTGCCAGCCATATAGGGTTTTTCCCGCCGATGCCAGGGGTACAGCCAGGCTGAGGTGTTTAAAAAACGATCGTCTTTTCATTAAACTTTTTCCTATCGTTTTAAACCATGCTTTTCCAAACTCAAAAGCCAATCCTGCAAGACCGGGCCCCTGTTTTATTCGTACCAATCAGGTCGTGGGTGATGTCTGCGAACGGATTTTCATATTCTCGGGAAGAGAGAAATTCGAGTTCGAGAACGTTATTTTGCTCGATCACGCGTGGGCTGCTGTACAAGAGATTGAATCCCAATAAAAGAAAAACGAAGGGTCTCATAATCGTTCCGTTTCGGCACAGGGTTATTCTTTGCACTATCAAGTGGCTGGCCATAATATTGAATTTGATATATAAAGAGGCAAGATTTTTGTAATAATGCAAGATATTTATTATCCGTTTTTCTTGTAACGATTATTATAGGCAAATGATCAATGTAAGTGAATTTCCAAAGACATATAGCAGAATTTAGATTTATTTGCAAAAAGTACCTCATTTTTCTTGGATATGGATGACGAAATAGCTAAATTTTCTTATTGATAAAATGAAGATACAACATTTATTGGAAATTAAAACGGAGTCAATCTGATGCCTGAAAGGGTACCGCTTAAAAAATTGTCTATCAAGGGCTTTAAATCCATAAAGGAGTTGAGCGAATTTGAACTCGGCAATTTGAATGTCATGGTCGGTGCCAACGGAGCGGGGAAAAGCAATTTGGTGAGCTTTTTCAAAATGCTCAAGGCGATGGCTAATGGAGGATTACAAAAGTATGTTCTGAACAATGGGGGAGCTGACGGTCTCTTTTTTAAAGGTCCAAAGGAAACGGAAGAAATTAAAGCCCATTTGATATTCGGCCAAAATGAGTATGTCTTTTTGTTAGAGCCAAGCGTAGCGAGTGAAATGATAGTCGTTGGCGAATCTACTTTTTATAAAGGTGGAGACTATCCAAGTGGCTGGCGTCACTGGAATGGGGGAAACAAAGAAGCCCGACTTTCGGAATGGAAACGCCGGCGTTCTAGCTGGGGAAATTATCCTGCGGTTGAGGCTTATGTCTATGACGCAATTTATAACTGGATGGTTTATCATTTTCATGACACCAGCACATCTGCATCTGTTAGAAGAGAAGGATCTGTTCGTGACTTTCGTGAACTTCGACCTGATGCGGGTAACTTGGCTGCTTTTCTTTTGCATTTAAAAGAAAATTATGAGGAAACATATAACCGAATACAAGAAACTATTCAACTAATAGCTCCCTTTTTTGATGATTTTCTTTTGGAACCCTATCAAAAGGGTGAGAATGAATTGATTAGACTCGAGTGGAAACAAAAAGGCAGTTCGATACCATTCCAACCATGGCAATTCTCTGATGGCACCCTTCGATTTATATGTTTGGCGACAGCGCTTTTACAACCCATAAAACCACCTACAATCATCATCGATGAGCCAGAGTTGGGATTGCATCCCTACGCACTACAGGTACTGGCTGCTCTATTGCATGAAGCATCTGATCATACTCAATTGGTGGTATCTACCCAATCGACAAATTTTATTAATCATTTTGATCCAGATGAAATTATTGTGGTAGATCGGAGTGATGATACTTCCGTTTTTAAACGACTAGATCACTCTTTGCTTGAACAATGGCTGGAAGATTATGCAGTGGGAGAGCTGATCCAAAAGGATATTATTGAAACAGGGCCCCGGTATGAGTAGAATCACGGTGATGTGTATTGTAGAGGGACAGACGGAAAATGCATTTTTAAAAATATTGGTGGCACCTTATTTGGGATCTCTGGGAATCGATTTTCATGCGCCTATTGTTGAGGCAGGATCCGGCAAGGGAGGCGTAAAATATTTGCGTGCAGAAACACTGTATGGTCAGATCCATAAGCATCTATTGGATCCCCGGCAACCTTTTGTGACCACTTTTTTCGATTATTATGCTTTTCCCATTGGGAAATCTAAATGGTGGGGCTTTGTAGATAAAATAAAGTCCGAAGCGAAATTTCAATCAGCAGAGTTCATAGTGAATAAAATCGAAGAGGAATTGAAAAAGCGGGCTTTAAAAAACTGCACTATATCGAATCCCTCTTCCAGGATTTTACCCTACTTGCAACTATATGAAATGGAGGCACTCTATTTTTCCGATCCAAAAGTTCTGTCCGAATCGTTTGGCAAACCACCATTGGAAGAAAAATTTATAAAAATCGTTCAAGACTATGCGGGATGTGAAAAAATCAACGATAGTCCTGTTACCGCTCCCTCTAAAAGGATACAAACCCTCTATTCTGGGTATAAAAAAGGTCGCAGTGCCGGAGCTCACGGTCCTCGAATTGCCCAAAAGCTAAGGTTGAATAGAGTACGTTCAGAATGTCCACGTTTTAATGAGTGGCTTGAGAAATTAGAAAAATTGTCCCTTCATTCAGTTCCCTGATCGAGTCTTTTGGATAGCCCCAATCCTTGAAAATCTTGTTCGCTCTAAATAAAAAAATCCAGAGACTGCCCGAGCAGCCTCTGGATTCATCGGTCTAACATCCCAATTTTTGCAAATCAGGATATTGGAGGAGAGATTATTGTGTCAATACCATCTTGCGGGTGAGGCGGGTATCATCGGCTCTCAGCTGATAAAGGCATCTGCCTCGGTGATGATCACATAATCCGGCTCCTGGCCAAAAAGCAGGGATACACTAGCACAAGTGATGACCACGGCCAGCCTAGTGAGCAGAGTGTAAAAGTTCTTATTCATGCCTCCTCCGATGGAAAAATAGCTCTTATTGTGCGATCTTTTGTCTCTAGTATCCAGAGAAGCGTTTCAAAGAATGTTTCCCATCTAATGTCAGCATAATCGTAGAGATTTGAAATACAATTGTGATAACATGGACTTTGGTGGGATGAAAGGCTGTTAGCTTGGGATTATCAAGAGTGCTTGCGATTTAAAATCGAGGTCGTAAAAGCTTTCAGTTTAACTTACAGATTCTCGAGTTTTTACTTTTTGCGGGCCTCTGTCATTCGGGAGGACCGATACTGTACGGGTTGCTAAAAGCAAGTTCGTCTGACGAGTCAATGGCCGTCATAACTTTTCGTCTCTAAACGTCTCGATATCAGTCTTTTGGGGAGCAGAGGGTTGAGCGCCCAACTTGGTGATTGACAGCGCTGCAGCAGCGTTGGCAAAGTGCACAGCCTCGTCCAGCACTTTTCCCGAGGCCAGAGCCACAGCCAGCGCTCCGTTAAATACATCCCCGGCAGCGGTAGTATCGATGGCTTTTACCTCAAAATGTTTGGCGAGTCTTTCGCCTCTGTCGTCGACGACCAAAGCTCCCTGGCTACCCAGGGTAACGATCACGGTTTTTACACCCTTTTCAAGCAAGGCTCTGGCTGCCTTGCCTGCATCGATATGGTTTTTTACGGGTATGCCGGTCAATAACTGGGCTTCGCTTTCATTGGGAGTGAGGATGGTGATATTGTTGAGCAAATCCTCACTCAATTCTTGTGCCGGAGCCGGGTTCAGGATGACCGGAATAGGGGGGAGCGATACCGGATCGCAGATTGTCCCGTCCGGCTCGGTTGGCATGCCATAGCCGGTATCCGCTGTTGGCAAAATCAATGCCAGCCTGGCGAATCGAAACATCGAGTCCGTATTGCTCGAGGGTTCTGAGAAAGGTCATCTCGACATAGATATCATCCTGGTGAAACTGGTTGATTTTTTCAGGCTGCCATGCGGGCATTTCATTTTCTGGAATGATTTCACCTTTCCATTTAAACTCTGTGGGCCCACCCCAGCCTACACCGGCCATTTGTCCGATCCAGCCGGCTTTCATTTTGTCGACATAATCTTGTGTAGTAATTTCATGGAATGCCGGGCCTGGTTGACAAGAGATAAGTAAGGAAAAACAATACACTGAAAACAGAACGATCAATTGGGCTTTCATGTTCACTTGCGTTCGAGAAATTTGTTTTAGGATGTTTAATATAAAATACTCAACCACAGGGTAATATAAAAGAAAAAAACAACTACAATGTGTCAAGGTTTGGTTGATTTTTTTGGAAAGAACTTGTAGCTTTCATATATTTGTTTATCTTAAATATAGGAGACGAAAGTGGGGTTGACATGAAGGAAATTCGAAATAGAAACCTGTTTATTTTGTTTAAATATATACACAACTTTCTTATTTACAACATATCTATGATACAGTCGTAAAAAGTGCCTAATCAAATATTCAAGTCCATTAACTTTAAC
>CAYNUX010000123.1:0-9450 GCA_964400115.1 uncultured Cytophagia bacterium | reverse complement strand
GAATCTTTTGACGGTTTTCGACGGGCCAAGCTTTCATCCATGTTTTCCGTAATGACCGTTGCTTTTTTACTCATTCTGATAGGATTATTTACACTTTTGGCGCAAAATGTTGACCGATTTGTTCATTTGCTACAAGCCCAATATGATATTCAAGTATACATTGCCAATTATTTGAATGACCAGGAAATTGAAGCACTTGGGCGTAAATTGGAATCTATGCCTCAGGTTGTTCGGGTCGATTTTTATTCTAAAGAAGCTGCAGCAAGAGAGTTCCGAAAAGAGTTTGGAGAAGAGTTGTTTGAAATTTTGGAAGAGAATCCACTTCCTTCGACATTCAATATAGTATTGGCTCCCCAATTTCGCAATTCCGCTGATATTCAGGAAACCGTCAGTGATCTGTCGCAATGGTCTGGAATAGAACAAGTCGTTCATCAGAGTCAAGCCTTGCACCAATTGGCATCTTTCTCTTCAAGGGCTGGATTGGTTAACCTCTTTTTGGCTGTTTTTGTGATTATTGGGTCTTTGCTGGTTATGTTTCATTCTATTCGTCTGGCTATTTTTGCCAGAAGGCACATTATCTCCACAATGGAACTTGTAGGTGCAACTCGATTTTTCATTCGCTGGCCTTACTTGATTGAGGGGCTCGTGCAAGGATTCTTGGGAGGAATTCTTGCTTGTATTGTAATCTATGGCGTATTGGTTTTTGTTAACACTCAGGCCCCGGGATTGATACATGCTACCCTTATTGAATATGGCTTGATCACTGGACTGGGAACATTGCTTGGATTTTTCGCGAGTCTTTTATCTGTTCGTAAATTTTTAAATAATTAGTGAGTAATTTTGCGTTATGAATTTTCGCTTGACAACTCACTGAAAAATTAGTATCTTGGTTGGATTTAACCACGTCTATTGGTGTCGTTTTGTATGAGCCTAGATAAACTAACAGAACGAGAACGACTGGTTTTTTTGTCAATTATTCATGGGTTTGTCAAAACCGCCGAACCGGTAGGTTCGAGATATTTGGCAAAATATTACAATTTGAATCTCAGTCCTTCTTCCATTCGAAATGTCATGACCGATTTAGAGGAAAAGGGGCTTATTTCGCAGCCGCATACATCGGCAGGACGACTTCCTACCGATAGCGGCTTTCGTAAATATGTCAATAGTCTCAAAGGAATTGCCAAACTCAGTACCGAAGAACGTAATACGATAATTCAACGGTTAGCGCGTTTTTCTCAGGATATGGATGTAATTATTGAAAAGGCGTCCGAGGTGCTGAGCGATATTTCCAGTCAGTTGGGTGTTGCTCTCGCCCCGCGATTCAATCAGGGGCATGTGGAAAAAATCGATTTGGTACCTGTGACTGAAGGTAAACTGCTCATGGTTTTGAGCATTCGATCAGGGCTTGTTAAGACAATCATGTTAGAGATTAATGAGCAAGTCCCCAGAGACCTGGTCGAGACCACGGTTCAAATTCTCAATGAGCGCTTGCATGATCTTACGGTCGATGAGCTGCAGAGCTCGCTCTTTGATCGATTCAAGGATATTGACGAGAAAAGTCGTTCTTTAATAGAGGCCATTGGCCACAACACACTTGATTTGATGAGCACTGCGTCTACCCGCTCTATTCATTTGACCGGTACCCGTTTTGTGATCTCGCAACCCGAATTCGAATCGACGGATAAAATCGGCAAAATTCTGGAACTGATCGATAGGCGAGATTTGTTGATAAGGGTTTTGGGAGAGAGTCAGAGCGGAGGGATTTCGATTGTTATCGGGGAAGAGAATCAAGAAGCTTTGATGAAGCATTGCAGCGTCATTACCACGACATATCAATATGAAGATGCAGTGGGAACGATCGGTGTAATCGGGCCGACACGTATGCAATATGATAAAATTATTGCTCTGGTTAAATTTATGGCCGATACGCTGAGTTATTTTATGAGCAAGTCTAAATAGCGTGTCCATCGAATTGGGCTTGCCCGTTTTAATAGTAATAATCCATGAACTAAATTTTTAGCATAAAATGAATACAAATAAACAAAAAGAACAACAAGAAAATCAAGACACGGATACTGACGTTTCCCTTGATGAGCAGAGGGTCGAAGAATCGGCCACAGAACTCAAAGAATCCGAGTCCGAAAAGGAACAAGACCAGGAACGTATAGAAGAGCTTTTAAAGGAAAACGCAAATTTAAAAGATCAACTATTGCGCTTTGCAGCAGAATTTGATAATTTTAGAAAACGTGTTGAAAGAGAAAACCGGAATCTGGTAGAACATACTGTTGCGGACATTATTTCCCGTTTATTGCCCGTTCTGGACGACCTTGAGCGCTCGATCCAGGCGACAGAAGCCAAGGAAGATGAAAACCCGCTCCTTGAAGGCGTAAAGCTGGTGCATAAAAACTTTGTCAAAAGTCTTACCGATATGGGTTTAGAGCCGATGCAGTCGGTTGGTAAAGAATTCAATCCGGATAAGCACGATGCAATGATGCAGATGAAGGTAGAAGGAATGGAACCTCATCTGGTCGTCGACGAACACGTCAAAGGTTACCTTTTTAGAGACAAAGTCATTCGTCATGCCAAGGTAATTGTAAGTGCATGATTTTATTTTAAACATTGAAATCAAATATGTCAGATCAAGATTTATATAAATTATTAGGTGTTTCCCGGGATGCCAGTCAGGCAGAAATAAAAAAAGCCTATCGCAAGTTGGCAATGCAATACCACCCTGATCGCAATCCCGACGACAAACAAGCCGAAGACAGATTTAAGCAAGTTGGTGAAGCCTACTCCGTCTTGTCAGACCCGGAAAAACGACGCAGGTATGACCAATTTGGTGCTACGGATATGCGTGGGGGTGGTGCCGGTGGTTTTGGCGGTGCAGGCGGTATGGGATTTGATCCATTTGATATTTTTAGAGAAGTATTTGGTGGCGGATTTGGTGATATCTTTGGTGGTGGTGGCGGCCAGGGACGACGTCGGTCGACCGTTCAGCGCGGATCCGATTTGCAAATTCGAATAAAGTTAACACTGGAAGAAATTGCCAAAGATACAACAAAGACAGTCAAGCTCAAACGACTGGTATCATGTGAGACATGCGATGGCTCGGGTGCAAAGCCCGGCACCGGAAAAGAGACCTGCCCCATGTGTCACGGAAATGGTGAGGTGGCATACCGGCAAGGATTCTTTACGCTTGCGCGAACCTGCCCCCGTTGTCATGGTGAAGGTTCCATCATCAGTCAGCCCTGCTCCACCTGCCAGGGTGATGGTCGTGTCAAAGGGGAATCCACCATAGAAGTGGATATCCCACATGGTGTTTCTCAGGGACAATATTTAACTATCCGTAATTCTGGTAATGTCGGCCCTCGAGGTGGCCCCATCGGGGATGTCATTGTCGTGATCGAAGAGGCCGAGCATCCTTTCTTTGAGCGGCATGGCGATGATATCCTGTATGATTTGCATTTGGGTTTTCCCAACGCTGCTTTGGGAGCAGAAGTTGAAGTGCCGACCCTGAACGGTAAGGCGAAAATAAGTATCCCTTCAGGGACTCAAAGCGGTAAAATTTTAAGAATGAGAGGCAAAGGTATTCCTCACCTGAATTCCAGTGGTTCCGGGGATCAACTGATACGTGTACAGATCTATACACCGAAGAAACTGTCAGAAGAGGAACGCCAAATTTTACAGGATTTAGAAAAACGAGAAAATATGCATCCTAAAAGAGGGGAAAAAGGCTTTTTTGAGCGTGTAAAAGAAGCGTTTGTGTAAATGATAGGGTTTACAAAGCAAGAAAAACGCTTTGCCTTGTTTTTTCTCGTGTCTATCATTGTCGGAACGGGGGTCAAGGCTTATCGACAGCGACAACTGTCGAAACCGGATCCCGAATGGCAAGAACACTACCAGGCTATTCTCGAGGATTTCAGACAAAAAGCCCATTCGGATGAAGATACGATTGCCCAACAGCAAGTGTCCATTCAAAAAGCCACTCCTCTGATTGAAAAAAGCGATCTTGTCGAGTCTATTGATATCAATCGTGCGACATTGATCCAACTACAAACATTACCCAAGATCGGGCCGGCTTTAGCAAAACGAATCATTGATTATCGAGAAATGAACGGCCCTTTTGAATCTTTAGATGAAATAACAAATGTCAATGGAATTGGTCCAAAAACATTTAAAGTCATAAAGAATCATATACGTGTGGAGTGAATTGCTGTCGGTTTAAAGTTTTTCAAATTCAGGAGGAGTAATGGCAAACCAAGTTAAATATTTGAACCCTAAAGGATCGATCATTTACAAATTCTTGATCGTGGTCTTGGTTGTGGTTTTTTCAATTGTCTATCCAACCCGGTTGTGGGAAAAAGAACAAGCAAATCAACAAGAATGCAGAAACAATATGACCCACATTCTCTATGCCGAATTGGTGTACTTGATGGAAAACGATGCATATACAGACACTGTAGAGAATGCAGTAAATCTCATTAAAGAAGATACCACGGGACGATTGTTACGTCAATTTGCGAATATGGATTCGGTCTTGTCTGATCAAGTCATCGCATTCCTAAAAAAACAAGACACTACTGCCGCAGCTATCATCGATACCCTGCATCGCTATGGATATCAACGTGATTTGGATACCACTGCTGCTTTGATTTTAGATTCACTTCGGACCTATGACCAATACAAGCAGATTATTGATTCTATGGCGATTTATGCTCTGGATCATCTTTATCAATGCCCTACAGTTTTAGAACCTTATAAGGTAACATGGTACGATACTGCAGCGTACAAAGAGATTTTTATCAAATGTCCTTTGGATTCGTTAGACAGTCTGAAAGTGACCAATGATTTTATTATGAACACCATCGGTGGATTGCGTATTTCCAATCATGGTCATATAGACAATGGCGAATTGTCTTGGGATTGATGCTTATCGCTCAATACGATCATTGAATGATAAAGGGGATTTGAATGACATCTATTGATGGCAATGTCCATTTAGGACTAGGAATGTCCGGGAATGTGCTGCGGGCGGTTGAGGCGGAAAGACATGAAGATCGTCTCGTTATAAAGTCTGTTGCCGAAGCAACTCTGGATTATCCCTTCGATGCCAGTGCCGTTGAAAATCCTGATTTTATCGCCAGTACGGCACAGGTTATCAATGATAAACTAGATGATCGTTCTATACGGGCTCAAACGGTTTACCTCGCTCTTGATCGTCGTCTTGTTTTGCTGAAACTTTTAAAAGTTGATCGGGGGATCAGCGATGCAGAACTTCAAGATCATGTCGAATGGGAAGTAAACCAGATGCTTGCTTCTCCCCGGGACGAGTTCAATGTCGGCGTAGAAAAATTAGACTATCAAAGCGATGAGTATGAAACCATACTCATCGCAGCAGTTCGTAAGCAACTTTTAGAACAACTACGAGATCTATTCATAAGAACCCCACTCAATCTTTCGAAAGTGGACTTGGATGTTCTTGCCACGGTTAGAGGCCTGCGAGGATTTGGTCGCCGACATCCGGATGCTTTGTCTGCACTGGTGGATTTTAATTCTTTTGGGATCGATTTCACACTGATTCAAAATGGCAAATTTGCCGGGTCAAGCGAAATCGCGACAAAGATGAATGAGCGGCATGGATTAGACTCTGATCCTCAGTCTGTCGCCCAAATGGTTGATGAAGAGCTCAAAAAGCTCATAGAGCCATTATTCGCCGGTCAGCACTCCCGCTCATTTGATACGATCTATCTGTCTGGAGATCGTGCCGACATGGAGTTTATTCCCTACTTGCAAAAAAGATTACAAACAGCGGATATCAGATTTGCCGACCCATTCCAGAATGCCGAAATGTTTCTGGGTGCTGATTCGGACCCCCTGGTCAACAATAATCCGGAGAATTTTTTAATTCCTGTCGGCATGGTTAGGAGTTAAATCCCTGATTGTGGGGAAAATGAGAGGGTGCTTATGAATTTATTAACCGATCATCTTGATTATAAATACGAACAAGACGTAACACCACTCGTTGACGAGCTGCCTGGTGAACCAACTGCACCATCTTTTGATGAAACCACTCCATTTGAACCGGTAGCAGCAGGCCACGATATTCCGCCATTCGAGAAACGGCGCAAGGGATCCATGACCCCGTTGATTGTTATCTTTGTTCTGATTGTAAGTATAGCAGCAATTGCATATTTTGGTTTTTTAAGGTCCGGTGATGTTCCTGCCGACACACCGATTGCAGAGCAAACTAAGCCCAAACAAGCGGAACAAGGCACTGAAAAACCATTGGAAATGAGTGAATCGAGTCAGGATGCCCCAAATGAGCAGGCTCAACCCCAAACACAACCCCCAGGAACGGGTCAAGAACAACAGGGTCAACAACAAACATCTGCCATTTCCGGAGAAAGCGGTTTGGCTCGTGCCGCAGTTCAGATTCGTGCTGCATTTGCAGGTCTGACAACGAATATCAGGTTGCCCACCTTGATTGTCGATGAAAGCAGTTTTTCTGTTGAAGTGACCGCTTCATCCCGAAACACTTTGGAAGCCTACTATACAAGCTTGAAAGAACGGCTCGCTGGCCAGCTTTCCATGGCACCCTCTCCCGGCACTGGAGCAGAAGCCAGGGCTTTGATCACAGGGATGAACAAAAACAGTAATAATTTGGCCAGTCTTGTTTCGTCTTTAACACCACAAGATCTTTTGTCTCGATTATCAGAACAGGCACGACAGACAGGATTACGTTTATTGGAAAGTACTCAAAGATCTCCAATACGACAAGCTGGGTTCGTGCGTACCCCGGTATTTATTAAATTCGCCGGATCCAGATTTCAATGCGAATCATTTGTTTCGCAAATGGCCACAATGGGGCTGAAGGTAAAGTTGTCAAAAATTATTTATTTGACCCAAAATGCGGATTCTGCAAATTTTGTTCTTTTGCTGGAAACCGTAAACCGATAACGATTTTATTGACAATTGGAGTATCATGCCCCATGGATAGGAATATCCTGGGGCTTTTTATATTTATCAATATGCGCATAATTTCCGGTGAATTTAAAGGACACAGACTATTTAGTCCCTCGAATCGAGAAATCCGGCCCACTACGGATCGGGTTCGAGAGGTTTGTTTTGCTATCATAGGAAATGAAATCAGAGGAACACATGTTTTGGATCTCTTTGCCGGGAGCGGGTGTTTTGGCATAGAAGCAAAAAGCCGAGGCGCCCAAAAAGTGGTGTTTGTGGACAAGAGCAGTTCCTCTATACAGCTATTGCAAAAAAATATATCCAAAGTGAGATTTGACGATGCTGTGGTCATTAAAAAGCCGGCCATTGTTATGCTGAAAATGAAAGAATTCCATAATTCAAGATTCAATCTTGTTTTTTGTGATCCCCCCTATCGTTTTCAGGAAATGGCTCAGATCGTCGACGAATTGCATCGCCATAATATGTTAGCTCGTGATGGGCTGCTTATTTACGAGCATAGCTGCAAATATAGCCCCTCTTTGCCTCACCTTCAAGAGACAAGGATGAAAATTCTGGGTGATACATGTTTAACATTTTACAGATATGGTCATGGAAAAGACACCTAAAATTGCAATCTATCCAGGCTCCTTTGATCCGATCACAAATGGTCATATTGATATCATCAAAAGAGCAATTATGCTGTTCGATCAGGTTATCGTCTCAGTGACTCGAAACCTCGCAAAATCACCCCTGTTTGACGAGACGGAACGTGTACAAATGATACGCGAGTCCATGAATGGTTTTTCACAAATTTCCGTGGAGAGTTTTGATGGCTTGTTGATCGATTATGCGCGTAAAAAACATGCGTCAGCAATCATCAGGGGGCTTCGGGCAGTTTCAGATTTTGAATACGAGTTTCAGATGGCTCTCGTGAATCGAAAGTTATATGATAATGTGGTCACGGTTTTTCTTATGACTCACGATAAATATTCTTATCTGAATTCATCTATCGTAAAAGAACTCGTCAAGCTGGGCGGAGATATTGATTTTTTCGTACCGGCCCATGTCAGAGCTCGACTTGAAGAAAAATTGAGGGTAAAATGAACGTACTTGAACACATTCGCGAAAGAGCAAAAAAAGATATTAAAACCATCGTGTTTCCGGAAGGAACAGATGAACGCATGGTCAAGGCCGCGCAGATTTGCGCTGATGAAAATTTGATCAAGCCAATCCTTGTCGGTTCTCGTGATGAGACGGAGAAAACAGCCCAAACTGCAGGCATAACCTTGAATGTGCCTATTATAGATCCTGAGACTGATGACGATCGGGAGGATTATGCTCAAGCGTTTTACGATTTGAGAAAACACAAAGGTCTTGACCCGGATAAAGCCCAGGAGATTATGCGCAATCCTCTCTATTTTGCCGCGATGATGGTACGCAAAGGCCGTGCGGATGCCTCTGTCGCAGGCGCCATGAATACGACCGGAGACGTTTTGCGGGCAGCTATACAGGTCATAGGTGTTGCCAAGAATTTTAGTGTCGTTTCCAGCACCTTTCTTATTGTTTTACCTGACGGCACCCCATATACCTTTGCCGATTGCGGGGTGATGCCGAATCCGGATGCTCAACAGCTCGCGGAAATCGCCGTCGCTTCCGCAGAAACGCACAAGAGCCTGACAGAGCAGGACCCCATAGTGGCCATGTTGTCCTTTTCAACCAAGGGAAGCGCTAAACACGAACTAGTGGATAAAGTTATAAAAGCCACAAAATTGGCCCAGGAAATGGCGCCCGATATCCCGATCGATGGAGAACTCCAGCTCGATGCGGCGATTGTAGAGGCTGTCGGTCAAAAAAAGGCACCAGAGAGCAATGTAGCCGGAAAAGCCAATGTTTTGATTTTTCCAGATCTTCAGGCCGGAAATATCGGATATAAATTGGCTGAGCGAATTGGCAAAGCGACAGCCATCGGTCCTATCATCCAAGGTACAGCCAAACCCGTCAATGATTTGTCTCGTGGCTGCAAAGTAGAGGATATTGTCACTGTTGCATGTATTTGTAGCCTAAAAGCACAAAAAGCCTCCTAAGGAGAATTTATGCCTTTACTCTCGCAAAGAGTAACTCGAATCAGTGAATCGCCTACAGTTGCTTTGACCGGACTCCTCGCAAAACTAAGGCAACAAGGCAAGGACGTCATTGGATTGGGTGCAGGTGAACCGGATTTTGATACCCCCCTGCATATAAAAGCAGCCGCCATTGAATCAATCAATGATGGTTTTACCAAATACACACCTGCAGAGGGGACTCTGGAGCTAAAGCAAGCCATTACCGACTGGATCAACAATACCTACGGAGCCGGGTATGATTCTTCACAGGTTATTGTGACTTGCGGTGCAAAGCATGCCGTTTTTCAGGCGATTATGGCGGTTTGTGATCCGGGCGATGAGGTGCTCTTGCCAGCGCCTTATTGGGTAAGTTACCCTGAAATGATTC
>CAYNUX010000122.1:0-9531 GCA_964400115.1 uncultured Cytophagia bacterium | reverse complement strand
TCAAAAAAAGTGAATTTTTTATGTTTTTTAAGGTAACAATGCTCAACTTGGGTTAATATTCAGATTTGGACGATAGTAGGTGCCCTGTCTGAAGCTCTCCCAATGATCAAAGCCCGGCTGAGGATCGTCCGATTCGTCTCCTATGTGCCACTTTCATCCGGGGTGATGTGTGGCTATCTGGTGTACAATTAAGCTTGGTGATCGAAGTCAATTGGCTTCCTAATCTAAGTCTTTATGCCAATATTTTTCAATTTCTTCCAGGGTTTTCCCTTTTGTCTCAGGGACATATAAAATGGTAAAAACAAGCATTAAGAAAGAAAGAAAACCTAATAAGCCAAAGGTAATTGAGCTCCCTGCATTTACCAGCATCCATGGGAAAAAAAGTACTACCAGTGCGTTAAAAATCCACTGTGTAAATACCGGTACTGACATGGCCACACCACGGATGTGCGTAGGAAATATTTCAGACACCAACGTCCAGAATACCGGCCCAATGCAAGAGGCAAAAAAGGCAATAAACAAGAGTATTAAAAGTAATGCCACGTTTCCACTAAAAGCTCCATATGCTGACAACACCGCAATGGTGAACAATACGAGGGCCATCCCTGTAGAACCAATAATATAAAGCGGCTTTCTGCCAAATTTATCAATGGCCCAGATTGAGACAAAGGTGAAAACCAGGTTTACGAAACCAATAATAAAGGTTGAAAACAAAGCAGTGTCAATTTTCCAGCCGGCTGTTTGCAGAATGATAGGTGCATAGTCAATAATGGTATTAATACCGCAGAGTTGTACGAAGACGGCCAGTCCAAAGCCTACAAGGATCATTTTGCGGTAGGCAGGCTTGAAAAGTTCTTTAAAGTCTGTTTTTTGAGTGATATTTGCTTGCTCAATAATTGTTTTTATCTCTTCATCTGCATTTTTCTTCCCGCTAATTCTTTTCAAAACATCGTACGCCAAATCCTTTTTTCCCTTTTTATACAAATAACGAGGGGTCTCTGGAATAAAAAAAAGCAAAATGAAAAACACCACGGAAGGTATCGCCCCGGAGATGAACATAAGTCTCCACCCGATATCACCTATATCGTGCAACAGGTAGTTGATCAGGTATGACAGTAATATCCCGGTAACAATGGCAAGCTGGTAGACAGACACCAGACTGCCTCTGTTTTTATAAGGTGATATTTCGGCAATGTACATGGGAGAGACCACAGAAGCCGCGCCGACCGCCAGACCCCCTAAAATCCTGGACACAATAAAAAAAGGAAACGAGGTGGCCAAACCTGTTGCCAAAGATGATACGGCGAAGACTATGGCCACTACTTTTAAAATGCTTCTTCTGCCATATATATCCGATAACCTACCGGCAAATACTGCTCCCACTATAGCACCAAACAAAAGAGAGCTTACCCCCCAGCCAAGCATAAGTTCGTTGAGGTGAAAATAATCACGGATAAAAGGCACTGCACCAGTGATAATGGCCACATCAAATCCAAAAAGTAGACCTCCGAGACCTGCCGCCAGGGTTAGGCGGATAATGTATTTTAAATTTGATTCTGTATTCATATCAAAAAATTAAAGCTTGAAGGCGTAAAGTTTTTTTGGGTTATTATAAAATAATTCATTGAAGTAAGAGTCCATTCCTCTGTCTTTAAGGAATGCTGGTATTTCGTCAAGTAGAAAGGTCATTCCCGGGTTTCCTCCATAGCTTTTCCAATAGGTATTTTTTGCCATATCCATACCGAGCACGATCTGTCCATGATAGTCCGGCAGCAAGGCTTCCAGCAATTTATAAGTCCAGTTTTCGCCATCTTTCCAGCGGAATGCGCTATCATATTCAAGGTATACACCGGAGGAAAGCACGTCTTTATGGTATTGTATATCCTTGTACCTGTCTACATGAGAAAGCACAACATGGCTCAGGTCCGCACCATACTTCAAGAAAAGCTCCACTTGCTTGTCCGCATGTCTGCCAAAGTTGGTGTGCGTAAGAATAGGTGCACCCGTGGCGATATGCGCATTGGATACAGCTTCAAATATTTTTTCCTGATGTGGAGTCATTTGTTCGTCTCCGGTTGCCAGCTTTATCATTCCGGCTTTGTGTGCGGTACGTTCTACAATGGGACCCCCATAATCAAACCGGTCTATTCCTTCTTCAACGTCGGCAATAAATAGTTGCGTGAGCTGATCAGATGAATAGTGATACCTCCAATGGTTGGGTAAATAATACTGTTCCAGATGAATGCCTGTGGGGGTGATGATGTTGACCTTGGAGCGTCGACTTATTTCCGCTGACTTTTCTATGTTCCTGCCGCAATTGGCAGGCATGGTATCTACGACAGTATTGCCTCCTGCTTCGCAAAACCGCTTAAGTTCATCCGTTATCTTGTCTATGTCGTTAAGCAAAAATTCCGGATTTGACGTTGTGGGGAAGCTATCTTCAATAACGATGTGTTCATGGGAATAGCAAAGTCCCATTTTGTCTATTGGCAAATCACCCAGTACAGTCCTGAAAAATTCATTCTTCATAGCTCACTTTTTTAAATTATTGGTCCACCCTTCCCTTGATGTATCTGCTTTATTTTGGGGCACTTCCAATACAGCACCTGCTTTCAATAATTCATCCTGCAGATGTTTTACAGGCACCTCACTTGCATGCAAGTCATGGTGTAGGGAGATTATTGCCGCCTTACCTGCTGCCTGCCCCATAGACATTGTCTGGGCCATTGACCTGCACGAGGCATGAGCGTCATGTGTTGCAGAAAAACACCGGCCAACCACCCAGGTATTACGGGAGTTTTCGGGCACAATTGTACCATATGGCACACCATATATGCCATTGCCTTTCACGTAGTTCCAGAATGTTTCAGATTCCCCTTCAGCACCTTTTCGATGATCTTCGATGGGTGCGCCGCAAAGTAATATTCGGTCTTCAGGCATTTTTGCCTCAATGCAATCATCTTTGGTTAGCCGGTAATTTCCATATACCCGTCGGGTTTCCCGTACTCCAATCTGGTGTGACAGCCCGATAATTTTTGCGTTTTCATAACCGGGAACCTCTGCCCTAAAAAAGTCTTCATAGATAAATGATTGCCTTCGTCCTTCCTGTTCTGCTTCGGAAATCCCCTCCACATCCAAAGGGTCCACACCGGCCACTTTGACTGCTACGGTAGAAATGCATCCGGGAATGCACATTTCGTGGGCTGAACCTTCTTTGCGGGGGAGCGGGTGCTTGCCTGACGACACAGCAGCACCCATTTTTTCCTTCAGCATGGTTTTTCCGCCTGCCGCCTCAAACTTAGCCAAATCTACATTTGCCATCCTGAATGTAGTGGTCATGCTTTGGGCCGGCTCCGATTCACCTGCTTTTTCAAATGGCAGGTTGGCAAAAGCACAAAAATCAGCATCACCGGAAGCATCAATGACACGTCTGGCAGTTATGGCAAAAAAGCCTGTCCCCTTATTAAAAAAAATACATTGATAATTGTCGCCTTCAGTCTGCACATCTACCAGCAAGCTATGATAATAAGTTTTTACTTTTGCCAGATGCAGTAGTCGGTCCCATACCAGCTTCAGCCGCTCTGGATTATAGTTCACTCCTGTGCCCGCGCCATAGGTATTAGGACGCAAAAAGATGTCGCCCGCATTATTCAACTCGTTTACCACACTGTCCGGCAGGCCCCCAACCACTTTTTTTGGCTCTCCGCCTGGAGTGAAAAAGCCATAGAAAGTATCGAGCATTTGCGTGGAAGTTCCACCTAGAAAGCCATACCGCTCCATAAGCACAACGGTATAATTACGCTGATCAGCTGCCGCCAAAGCTGCGACACAACCGGCAGATCCGGCTCCTATAACAAGAATATCGGGCTTGCTCAGTACTGGAATCTGAATTGAATTATAGATGTACATCATAATTATTTATTGCCAACATTTTCATAAAGTTTTGCAAGGCGATGGGCATGTTCATCATACGCGCTTTCGAACAAAGAGACAGCCCTTTCCTCACCAACTACAACCGCTCCGGTCAATACTTTTGGAGGCTGACCGGCGGTAGTTAACAATGCAGCCAATTCAGCTTTGATACAATTGATAAGCAAAGCCCCTCCTACTGTGGAACCTGGCGCTACGGGCGTATCCAAACCCGGAACATATACCATGGCGTCGCCAACCGGAGCTCCCGTATCCAATATCCAATCAGAGAAATCACCAAGTTTTTTCCCGTCCTGCCGTTTACTGGTAGATTTTGCTGAATGCTCTTTGGTAATAATCGAAACTACCTTGATATTCTTTTGATGAAATATTTCAGCTATTTCGATGGGAACGACATTGCACCCACTGGAAGAGATAATGAGTGCTGAATCTTTCTCGCTTAAATCGAAATTCCGTAAAATGCGATCTGCCAAACCTGTAACATTTTCCAGGAACATGGCTTGTCTTTGACCGTTGGCACCCACCACAAGGTTGTGAAAGGTAAGCGAGAGTTCAACTATTGGGTTGAATCCCGGGAATGAACCATAGCGGGGCCACATTTCTTCTACTAAAATACGGCTGTGCCCACTTCCAAAAACGTGTACCATACGTCCGGACAAAATGGTTGCGGCAAATAATTGTGCTGCCTGCCTGATTTGTGTTTGTTGTGATTTAACTGTTTCTGTTATTTCGGTGCATTTCTGCAAATAGGTTTCAGTGATATTCATTTCCGTGTTTATCTAATTATGATGTTATCTGTATCCTGGCAAAGCAGGCAGCTCCAACGGCTCCTGCCAGATCGCCATATCGGGCTTTTACAATTTCGGCCTGGCTGCCGCCTGTGCGCCATTCATATTTACTCATGTATTTTTCCAGGGGGTCAAATAAATCACTACCGGCTTCGGTGATACCACCTCCGAGTATTATCATTTCAGGAGAAAGTATGTTTGTTAAGGTTGCCATCCCAATGGCCAGTTTCTTTACAGAAGTCAGCCATATTTCTCCCGCAAATCGGTCTCCTTTTCTAAATGCCTCAATCAATTCAAGTGTTGAACTGTATTTTCCTGAAGTTCGTTTCACTAAGCTACAATTACCAATTGCATCTTCAAGGCTTCCGGGCATTCCAATGCAATCAGCCTCTCCATCGCTGTCTATTACCATGTGCCCAATGTGACCAGCTTTATTAAATGCTCCCTGATATGGTTTTCCATTAATCAGAATTGCGCCGCCAACCCCGGTTCCTAAGGTTAACATCACCACATTCTTTTTATTTTTTGCCACACCGTAATGTGCTTCGGCCATCATTGCCGAAATCGCGTCATTCAAAACATAGGTGTCGGCATTTAAAAATTCTGACCAGATAAAGTTTTCCAGACCCTGCAGGCGACCTGGCATGAATGCTATGGCGGAATTGTCAGCATTGGGCAATCCGGGTGCAGAGATACCAATCAAGGTGTTGCTACTTTTTACCTTATCCTGCAATTCATTTACAGAATTTGCGATAGTATATTTCCACATAGTGTCATCGCCATCATTTGTGGGTAAATAGTGCTGATGTAGAATCCGTCCTTGCCGGTCAATGGCAACCGCTTTTATTTGTGTCCCTCCTAAATCTATACCTATTACTATTTCTGACATTTTTTATAACTAAAAACTTAGATTTGACCTTCGCTAACAGTCCATCCACCATCAACTGCGATGACTTGGCCGGTTGTAAACCTCGACTGATCACTCATAAAATACACCGCCAATCCATCCAGATCAGAAGCATGCCCTATACGTCCGCCATCCAATGGTTGTTTGGTTTTGATAAAGGATAGAATAATTTCATCTTCGGCAGCGCGCTTTGCCATTGGTGTTTCGACCAGTGCCGGGGCAATGACATTCACCCGGATATTATTTTTGGCATAATAAGCAGCCGTTGCTTTCGTAAAACCAATTATGGCCGATTTTGCTGCAGCATACGCATGAGTTGAAAAATATTTAGGTGATGGAGCATAGCCAAGTACGGAACCCATATTTAAGATCGTACCTCCAGTCCCCTGCTTTAAAAATTGGCGAACAGCCGCCTGATTCGACAGCATCAAGGAAGTGAGATTTAATTCCAGAGTTTTATTCCATCCATCCAATGTGATTTCGTGCAGTGGGCCATCGCCCATTTTCCGGCCACTGCCTCCGGCAACATGATAGAGGCCATTGAAGCCTCCAAATTTGTTGATACAAAGTTCGATGGCACGAAGAGCCGTTGATGGTTCAACTGCATCGCCAACCATTTCTTCGGCATGGTCACCTAACAATTTTTTCGCTTCTGTTACACTTTCCTCATTCCTACCCACAACAACTACATTGGCTCCGCCTTCGATAAATGCTTTTGCGGCTGATAAACCTAGACCGGTAGTCCCGCCTATGATGACCAGATTTTTGTTTTCTACACTTTTTTCCGCCATTAATCAATTGGGTTTTTAATTTCTTCCATTAAATTCCTTGATTGCGTCGACCATTGCAACGATGTTGTTGACCGGGACATTGGCCTGTATGTTGTGTACCGTGTTGAATACAAAACCTCCATCTTTGGCAAAAATATCGCACAAACGCAGCACTTCTTCCCTGACTTTTTGAGGAGTTGCATAAGGCAAGGTTTTTTGTGTGTCGATGCCACCACCCCAGAAAACCAAGTCCTTTCCATAAGTCTTTTTCAAATGAACCGGATCCATTCCTATAGCATTCACCTGTACCGGGTTGATGATATCGAAACCAGCCTCAATAAAATGTGGCATGAACGATTCTACCGCACCACAGGAATGTTTGAAAGTTTTCCAATTGGTATTTGCATGGACCCAATCATTAATCCTCCGGTAATATGGCAACCACAAATCGTCGAATTGTTCAGGGGCACAAAAGGTTGAATCCTGTGTCCCGAAATCAGTCCCACATATGAAAACGGCATCGACATTATCACCAATAACTTTATATAAAAGGCTGAAATTTTCGAGGGCTATTTCTGATTGACGGTCAAAGATTTCACGGATGTAATCTGGCCTCATGAGGATGCTCATGTACCATTCGGTAATATCGCGAATGCCTTTCGGTTTTTTAAGTTTGATGCCTGGGACATGTGCAATATCGCCCAATGCTGTCCCTCCCAACCCGGCAACCACCGCTTTTCCGGTGGCACGGGCATTTCGGGTGGTTTCGGCCCAATATTCCAGGTCGCTGTCAGAAACCAACCCATATTCTTCCAGATTATCTTTAGGATCGAGTTCCTCTTCAACGATTGGTTTCTGTCGAATAATCGCATCAAAAAAATAGCTGCTTCGGGGCATTCGCCCTGATGGGGTGGCCGACACATCGCCTTCCGGATAAATCAACACATCGCCATTTTTGTCGTTGGTTGTTCGAAATCCTTCTGGTACAAGCACATTCTGGCCCCAAGGTGTGGCATATTCCTTATATGGCCCATGGTTGTAAAAACCGAACCCATTCTTTTTTCCCCTGGCCGCCACCGTGTCAATGTCCATTATTTCAATCAACTCCTGATCTACTTCACCCAACATTTGGTATGGGTCTACCACACGCACCGGTTTTAGTTCCAGTCCATAATATCTCCTAAGGTTCTCAATGGCAAGGACATGTATTCCTGTAACTGATGTTGAACCAAAATCAACTACCAACCGATCTGGCTGCTGATGGTTTACTGTTAAATCAAATCGTTCTTTTGATGTCATCATTATAAACCTGTTGTTTTTCTAAGATAAACCCTACTCATTTTGAGGCTTTCTTTGATCGACCTGGTCGGAACAAAATCATTTTCAAAAGCCAACTCTACAATTACATCCCCACTAAAATTAATGTCCCTGATTGTCTGACCAATTTCCTTAAAATCCGTATCCCCTTCGCCAAGCGATTCTGCCCATTTCCCATCCAAGTGTTGATCACGCAGGTGCATGAAGCAAATCTGTTGACTATATTCCTTCAAGAATGCGATAGGATTAACTCCGGCTCTTTGTAACCAATTTAAATCGGGACCCAGTTTGATATCAGGAATGCGTTTAATTGTTCCACCTAAATCGTGCATTTCGTTAGCTACTTCAGGAATGTGATTGTGGAGATTTAAAACTATACCCTTGCTTTTGCCTAAAGCTATCAGTCGCTTTAAAATATCTGCCTGGGCATCCAATTCATCCTCTGTTTTGAGTCGGCCATCCGGATGCCCAACGTTAGTGCCAAATGTTCGCCCTCCTACGGAGGCTAAATTCGTCATGACCAAATCAACATCTTCGTAAATTTCAACGTGTTTGGATTTATTCCACAATTGTCCGCCATACGATGTCCCAATTAGTCCGATCTTGTATTTATCCGTTAACTCTGAGATTAATTTCGTATGAGTTGAGCTTCTCAGCGGATGTTCCATTGTTTCAATACCATCAAAACCCGCATAGGCCATATCCGAAAATATTTGCTCCAATATTGGTGAAACATCGTATTTTGGCTGTGTACTGGCATACACCCAGACCTGCGCGCCAACATTTATTTTCCGGCGTGACGGTGCGTTTATGATTGTATTGGAAATCCCTGCTTTTGTAAGCATTGTCGCCAAAACAGTTAGTGATGTTTTTTTGAAAAAGTCTCTTCTTTCCATGGTTTTAATAATTTGGATTATGGCATTTCCGGCAAGCTCCAACCCTCCCGGTAAGTATGCTTAATATAACTATTAGCTGTTTCCAGCGCATTAAAACTGGCATATTGTGTATTAAAATGAGGGTGGCCATCAATCACTTTAAAGTCATCCGAGATCACAACTTTCAGCACTTCGGTAGGCGAAATATTGGTAAACTGCATTTTTTCGCCATCCCACTTAAGCGTTTTATTGAGACTCTGCAGACGTATTGCCAGAACTCCTAACAGCACCATTTCGTTGAAAGGCCCGGAATATCCGAAATGGGAAGTGCTTTCAATCCTGTTTTCCGCAGATTCTTTGCATGCCCTTACCCAGTCTTGCTCGTGTGGGCCATCGATGTACCCAATCGCTCCCGGAACTCGTCTTAGGTATGGAGCTACTGTGGGTTTCCTACCCGAAAGCAACCTAGGATTAAAACCGCCGCATCCGGTAATTAAGGTATCTTTTGAACCAACAAAAATACAACCACCAAGCCCATCGGCCATAAAGTTTTCCCCATCTGGAAATAGCCCAAATCTTTCTGGATATATCCCTCCATCATACCAAACAACCTTAACGGCTGGCATTTCCTGATTTTTCACTTTCGGGCGAGCCGGAAAATAAAACTCGACTTTTTCTGCCTGTGGAGCACTTTCAGTGTTAATCTGGGTAGAACTTCCGGAAACCATTTCAGGATAGCCTAATTTGAGCGACTGGTATATAGGGTCAATTACATGACAAGCCATATCCCCAAAAGCACCAGTACCAAAATCCCACCATCCACGCCAATTCCAGGGTGTATATATGTCGTGATAGGGCCGCATGGGTGCCGGTCCTATAAATAAATCCCAGTTCAGGGTTTCCGGTGGGGTCATTTTTTCAGTAGGACGCTCTAATCCTTGAGG
>CAYNUX010000121.1:4615-9558 GCA_964400115.1 uncultured Cytophagia bacterium | reverse complement strand
GGATCGGTTGAGGCACTATAAAACCGGATCACTCGCCGGGATGAATCACTGGATTTGTGATGCTTTCCGGAAAACGCTTTTTAGCGATAGCGGCATCCCGGCCAGACGGATTGCTGAGCTCAATGCGCACTTCCTGATTGGCTTCGCACCCAGGGGTGAGGTTCCGTCCGGTAACTTTGATAACTTGCAATATATCGATATCTCCGTTTCTCCGGCTTTAGCTGAATAAGCTATATCAGATAGTTGAGAAATGATATGGGGCAGATCGAATCTGCCCCATTTTTATTTCAAATCCATGCCCACCTTATATTACATTTTCGATGTCGGCTTTAAACCCCTTGGGAAAACAGCTTGAGCTTTTTCAGAACAATATCGACGCCGATCCTTGCCCTCGCCAATCACGGCCATCTGCTGAAGGAGTTCGTACGCCGGGATATTAAGGACCGGTTTGCGGGGTCGATCGCGGGTGGCTCGTGGTCGATTGTCAATCCTCTGATTTCCATTTGTGTCTATCTCTTTATTTTTTCGACGGTATTGCGCATCCAGGTCAGAGCTGAAGAGGTCGGAACGAATAGCTTTTTTATTTACTTTCTGTCCGCGTTTCTTCCCTGGATAATGTTTTCCGAGGCGATTAACAGATCAACCGGGATCATCATTGAGCACGGTAACCTGATCAAGAAAGTGGTGTTTCCGGTCGAGCTGTTGCCGACCGAGACCATTATTTCCGCAGCAATTATGAGTTTGGCGGGATTTGCAATCCTGTTTGGGTATCTCGCCTTAACCGGCTATTTCAGCTTTGCCTGGGGCGCGATATGCATATTGGCTCCACTTTTCTTGATATTTCTCTGGGGCTTGTGCTGTTTTTTGTCGGCAATCTGTGTCTTTATCAGAGATGTCAAAGAAATTTTAGGCCTTGTCATGATGGTCTGGTTTTATGCCACGCCGATCATCTATCCGATTTCCATGGTCCCGGAAGGCATTTTGAGGGGGATTATCTCGATTAATCCGCTGACGGTTTTTATTTCATCTTTCCGTCAAATCCTGCTGGAGCATACTTTGCAGCTCAGCTCGGTGGGATATATGCTGGTAATTTCAATTGTTACCTATATGGCGGGCGCGTGGTTTTTTGAGAGGGCCAAGCCCGCTTTCGGGGATGTGCTGTAAATGTACAATATGGTTGCGGATGACATCGGAAAGGACTTCCGGGTTTACCGACGGCCGGTTGATCGATTGCTTGAAGCGATTTTGAGAAGGCCACGCCATCAGCTTGTCACCGTTCTTAACGATATTTCGTTTTCAATACCGCCCAGCTCATCCCTGGGCATTATCGGGGACAACGGAGCGGGAAAATCGACGCTGCTCAAGATCTTGTCGGGGACGCTCACGCCCAGCCGGGGCGATGTTCGGTTGGGAGGCCGGGTTGCGGCCCTGTTGGAGCTTGGAGCGGGCTTTCATCCGGAGTTTAGCGGTAGGCAGAATATTTATTTGAACGCGGCGCTTTTGGGGCTACCGCGTGAAGAGATACAGAAGCGAGAGCAGGAAATCATCGACTTTAGTGAAATTGAGCCGTATATCGACCAGCCGGTTAAAACCTATTCTTCCGGGATGTATTTGAGGCTGGCCTTTTCCATTGCGACATCGATGGACCCGGATATCTTGATCATCGACGAAGCTTTGTCTGTTGGCGATCTGGCGTTTCAAAAAAAGTGCATCGACCGGATGAATCGGTTCAGAGAACGGGGAAAGACCATGGTCTTTTGCAGCCATTCGATGTACCATATCCAAGAGCTCTGCGAGCAGGCGCTCTGGATTAACAAGGGCACGGTTCGAATGCGAGGGAAAAGTGAAGAAGTGGCATCGGAATATACCGAGTACTCCTACCGGAAGAAAGACGAGGAGGCGGAAGCTCAAATTCAGCCAAGCTTGTCGTCACAAGACCGAAATGATTGCCGGATTCGATCTTTGCGGATCAAAGATGACAACGGACTGGTGATTGATATGCTGCCACCTCAAAAAAATGTGAAGATAGAGATGGAAGTCGAAATTCTGGCGGATCAATTGACGCCACAATTTGGATTCGGTATTATCAAGGCCGATGAAACACCGATTTATCTAAGCACCACCCATCAAGATGCTATACCCTGTGGTCCTTATAATTCCGGTGAGGTCATCACGGTTTCCCACGAGCTGAAAGATTTCCCGTTGAGGGAGGGGACCTTTCTGGCGGTCGGCGGGGTATCCGACCCCGGTGGACTGCTTTGGTACGAATACAAAAAGATCGGTCCGTTGAAGGTCAAATCCGACAAGGGACTGGGATTGATGGCTTGCAAACACCAATGGTCTATCCAAAAGGTCGCCTGATTCAGGCTTTCCATCAAAAACGGTATGGAGGAGGTAAAGATGAGTAAGCACATTGGTTATTGGATTACTGGATTGATTCTGTTCGTATTTGTTGGGTGTAAACTGACGGTTATGACATTCGACGTGCCAAGTGCAGCCGAAACCGGAGAGGTTTTGAATGTATCGCTAACGGGAGAATCAGAAGATGTTGAGGAAGCATCAAAATATGGATTGGTCCTTCAACTGCCGACCAACTGGAGCGTCCTGTCCGCGCAAGCAAATGCCTCTTTCGAGAAATATGAGCTCACCCAGGATTCAACGCTGGCTGAGCTGTACACCGTCCCTTCGGGCTATACAGTATGGGCCGGATCGGCATCGGAAAGCCGCAATCGAAATCAAAACGTAACTGCAAGTATCCGGATTCTTACGGGAAGTTTCGGCGGAAGCGAGCTATCGACCAAGACGTTTACCTTGAAAGCCGCAGTGGCGGCCTACCGTTCCGGCTCATGGGAGGCTGAAGACCCTTCCGGGATATACAATTTTAGCAGTATGACTTCAGAACCCCACCTCGAGATAATCCAGGTCACCGAGATCACGGATACAACGGCGCCCTCTCCTATTTTAGCGGATCAGATATCGGCGACGATGGAGTGCTGCGCAAACAATACCATTACGCTTGACTGGAGTGCTTATGACGAAGTAGCCCAGAAAGATGTGCTTGAGTACAAGATCTACAAGAATTCTGGAATGGAGATGGAGCTTTTGGCGACAATGGACGCGGGTAACCAGAGCTATCTGATTACCCCGAGTCAGGAAGGCATGACCTATCAGTTTGCCGTTACGGCCGTGGATGAGGTATCCAATGAGAGCACGCTGGACGGAGCGGTCTTGACTTACAAAGCGGAATGTCCGAAATATACACAGACTCAACTGGAGCAATTCGACGTCGGTGCGGACGGCGTTGTCGGCCTCCCGGAAGCCATTCGGGCACTTCAGATCGTTTCGGGGCAGTAGGGCCTCTATTCAGTACGAATGTCTCTTGTTTACCCATCCAACGTAATTCTGGAAGTTGCCGCAGTCTGCAATTTGAGCTGCCTTGGCTGCGCTATTCATGGCCCTCATCGATTTACCGATCGGTCATTGGGGGTCATGGGCAAAGAAGTCTGGGGCGGGGCAATAACCGAGATCGGTTCCTGGAATCACCCAGTCAATCTGACATGTCATGGAGGGGGCGAGCCGTTGCTCAATCCGAATCTCCGAGATATTCTGACACTTGCCAAATCGTTTCCGACTATTCAAACCGGGTTTCTGACCAACGGGATGCTGATGGACGCCGATTGGTCAAAATTCGTGGTGGATAGGCAGGTTGATTGGGTCTTTTTCAGCATTGACGGCATTGATCCGGAGACTCATCGGTTAGTCCGAAAACACTCAGATCTCGAGCGAATTGAAGCCAATGTGCTCGCTTTGATTGACGCAAAAAAGGCCGTGAGCTCGGACAAACCCGCGATCGGATTGAACATGGTCGCGTATGATGAGGTCCTCGACCAGCGTCGGCCGTTTATCCAGCGCTGGATCGACCGAGTGGATTCCGTGATGATCTCTCATTACCGCAACCCGCCGGACAATCGCCGATGGCCGATTATACCGGTAGTCCGGAGACCATGTTCTCTCCTTTGGCACCAGATGGTGATTGCATGGGATGGCAGGATCGGATTGTGTTGCGAGGATTTCAACATCGACTATCCCATCGGCTGCATTGAGGATTCGAGCTTATTGGAAATTTATAATGGTTCGAAGATCAATCAATTCCGTTTGATGCACAAATCGGGAGATTTTGATGCGCATCCGTTATGCTCAATTTGTGACACATGGGCGGATGATCTGGTTTACGAAGGCGTTGATCCATCTGGATACCGGATAAAGTGCAGAGCATCACAGACGGAATATATGCGTGAGTAAGACAATCTTAAAAAGCGATCCGTTTATGTCATATCCGGTGACCGATCATGCCGCACTGGCAAATGCTTTGGATATCCATGACGGGGATTTGGTCCTTGACGTGGGGGGAGGACATTCACCCGTTGCCTTCGCAAATGTTGTCGTTGATATCGATTTCAGCTCGGGGCACCATCGCGATGGGCAGCATATTAATTTGGAATTTCATAAACATCAATACGTTCAAGCGGATATTCAAGACCTTCCCTTTTCGGATAAATCTTTTGACACGGTTATATGTGTTCAGGTATTAGAACACGTATTTGACCCCGCCAGGGCTTGCAAAGAATTGATGCGCGTTGCTCGGCGAGGGTTTATCGAGGTTCCTCGGAAGTGGACTGAGCTGTATGCGGGGCATCCATCTCATCGATGGTTGATTGATGAAATCGACGGTGTGCTGTGTTTTGAACCGATTTGGTACAATACGCATCCATTTTTCAATTTCGCCCTTCCGCCGGTTTGGAGCTCTCCGGACCTCGCTGAAAAGGCTTTGATAAGCTATCGACGAATACCTTGTATTCAGATGCAGTGGGATGGTCAATTCGATTACCGAATCCTTTCAGAAGATATCAATTCCACCGAAGATATTTCTGTTCAGGCGGAGA
>CAYNUX010000121.1:0-4515 GCA_964400115.1 uncultured Cytophagia bacterium | reverse complement strand
CTATCAAAGCTTTTGGAAAAGCTCTATAACCGGATCTGCTCCTCCGTTTTAAAATAATAATTTTTAAGATGAGATTTTTAGATCGCCTGCTTATTCTTTATTTTCAAGGTGCTCTGGAAATTATCAGCTCAGCCCCGCCGCCGATCGCCTATTATGCATTGCGCTTAACCGGAAGCTGGTTCAGGGATTTTGAGCAATATGCGTCCAGCTACGAGCCGGGCGTACTATCAAGGGCGATAAATAACATTGAAAGATCAACAATCAAAACGAAAAACAGCGTTCGCCTGATAAGGAACTATCTCCGTTTTGAAACGCGATTTGTCCTTGAAAATATATGGATCCGGAAGAACCGAGATCGATATATTAAAAAGAGCTTTAATCAATCGGACATTCAGAACCTTCAACAGTTTTTAGGGCGACCTCATGTAATCGTTACCGCCCACAACTCTGGTATCTGCATGCTGGTGAAGCTGCTGGAGATATTGGGCCATCAAAGCCATTTCATTTGTATGAACGTTCTGAATTGCCCCAGAAAATGGGCGACGCCGATGCAAAGAGCCTTTCAGAAGATGTGGCTTTCATGGCGCCGCACGCAACCGATGATTTATGTTGAAGACGGCGGTGTCCTTTCGAAAAGCCGGGCTGCCATATCTTCGGGGCAATCGGTAATATTGGCTATGGATGTTCCGACTTATCGGGATGGAGTCAGGGTCGATTTGTTGGGATTATCCGTGATGTTTCCGACGGGCGCCGCGAGAATTGCCAGTGAATGCGGTGTTCCAATCCTTGTCGCCATACCATGGGCGACGGGATGCCGTTCTCGCTACCGGATCTTTTTGAAAACCCTTCAACCGACAGATGATATCCGGGTGGATACAGCCAAAATGGTGGGCTATCTACAAGACCTGTTAACTTGGAATCCAGCCTGTTGGAATGGGTGGCTATATATTGATAAAATGTTTGATAATAATGATGGCATTTCAACGAATAAGAGATCCTCGTAGAACATTTGGGTAACATATAAGGGGTAAGGGAAAGTCATGCATCGGTCCATTGAAACCAATGGGGAGACATTTTGGGTTAAACCATATACGGATGACGATGAAAAGGATGTTTTATCGCTTTGGACAACGGTTTTCGGAAAGGAGACGGATTGTGACTTATGGAGATGGAAATATATTGAAAACCCGTTTGGCAATAGAATTTTATTGGCATTTGACGAAGCAGGTCGAATCGTTGGCCTTTATGGAGGAATCCCCTATATTGCCCAAATAGAGAATGAATATCATCGAATTGTCCAGTTGATGGATATCATGACCCATCCTCGTGTCCGAAAAAGCGGACTGTTTGTTAAGTTTGCATACCAATTTTGCGACTTTGTGGAGGCTTATTCCCCCGAGCCAATTTTTTTCTACGGTTTTCCGGGATCTTATCACCTGTCCGTCGGTATTAAGTATCTGAAATACGAAGTTTGCACTAATAAAGTGATATTTTTAAAGTATCCGCTGAAGAAAATTGACTTCAAGTATAAATATGATCAAGATATCAAATTGAGATGGTTGGGAAATGAAGACCTCGCTCTATTTGACCAGCTATGGAATGGATGCAAGGCGAGTTATCCGCTTTCAGTAGTCAGAGACTCGATATTTGTGAAATGGCGCTTTCTGGATCATCCACGCAATGCGTACCATATAATGGGTGCGATGGACGAATTGGGTGCCCTATTGGGATATATGGTTTTTGTCCGCGAAGCCGATGTAATCCGGATGGTTGATATCCTTGTACCCGATTCCGCAATCACTGTTGAGCATATTTTTTTTCGGCTTGTTGAGAAGCTAATGGAAGAGCGGATTGAAACCATTGAAACGTGGTTGCCGGAATCGCATTTTATATCGAGACATCTCATTTGTTTCGGATTCGAAAATCATCCGGAACCCATCGGATTTACATCAACTGTTCGGCGGTTGAGTCCGAATTTAACTCTGGAATGGATTTCTAAGAATTTGTTTTATACTATGGCGGACGCGGATTTATTCTAGTGGTCGAAATGATATCAGAAGACAAGCTGATTCCTTACCATACAGTCGATTTGAGATATAATCGGGTTTTGGTCTTGTCACCGCACCCAGACGACGAAACCATCGGTTGCGGGGGAGCTCTACATCTGAACGCGGTATCGGGTAGCTCCATTCGAGTTATATTCCTGACCAATGGCGCTAAGGGAGATGAAGCCCAGGAAGACATTGAAGCATATGTTGAAATTAGGAAAGAGGAGGCGAAAAGGGCATGTGCGATTCTTGGAATTGATGAGATTGACTTTTGGGATATTGAAGACAGAGAGCTAAGCGTCAATACGCATGCTACTCAGCATTTGATTGATATCCTTAAAGAATATGGCCCAGAGATTGTTTATGCGCCGTCCCCCATGGAAATTCATCCCGATCATCGTGCGGCGGCCTTTTTGCTGGAGAGTGCTATAAAAGTAAAATCTGATGTCGATTTTAAGGTCGCGTTTTATGAAATTGGCCAGCCAATCAAAGTAAACGCCTTAGTTGACATATCGTCGGTTTTGAAAAAGAAAACGGAAGCTTTGAAATGCTATGCCAGTCAGCTAAAAATGCGAGCCTACGATGACATTTGCCTGGCACTGAATCGTTTCAGAAGCATGACCCTCCAGGAAAGCGTTACGCACGCGGAAGGTTTTTTTCTATGCCAGGCGGAAGATATTCGAATTTTAAGTGGTTACAATGTAATTAGGCATAATGGAGACATTTTATTATCGGATGATTGGAATAGAGGATTATCTATACGAAAAGAAGGCTTCAAAACCAAAAAGATGAAAGAAGATGACCCCGTCGTCAGTGTCATTATTCCGACTTTCAACAGGCCGTCTGAGCTGAAAAAAGCCATTGGAAGTCTTGTCTCACAAATCTATAACAAATTAGAAGTTATTGTGGTCAATGATGGGGGGGATGATGTTGAAAACATTGTATTATCGTTTAGACAAGATCTTAACATAAAATATCTTAGGCATTCGAAAGTAAAAGGGGTTGCCGCCGCGAGAAACACTGGAATAAATGCCTCAACGGGTAAGTACATCGCTTACCTTGATGATGATGATGTATATTATTCTAATCATCTATCGGTATTGGTAGAAGCATTGGAAAGCAGTGGCTATAGCGTGGCATATACGGATTCATATAAAATAAGCCATAATATCGGAGCCGAACAAGATGTATTAGCTGAAAAAAGTGTTCCTTATAGTAATGATTTTGATAGTGAGCAATTATTGGTAAGCAATTATATCCCAACTTTGAATATTTGCCATCGAGCCAATGTTTTAAAGGATTCCGGCTTATTTGATGAATCATTAAAATATCACGAAGACTGGGACCTATGGATTCGATTATCTTTTAAATATCGTTTTTTGCATATTCCGGCGATTACGGCCGCGTGGAAGAAGCATGCGAATATTGGATCTTCACTCGGCACGGCGGACAATGACGAGGTTCTAAGGACACTGGAAATAATATACCAAAGATATGCCTATAGTGCTACCGCAAATCATCAATTAATTCATAAGTACTTGTTTATAAAAAAATTAATAAAAAACAAGAAGGTTTTAGATTTGTTTTCCGGCACATTAAATCGCGATATGAGTTGGCTATCTAATTACTATGAACAGGCTGATTGCGTTTTCGGCCTTTATCAAGATGAGCCAACCATTAAGGCTTTTTCCGACGAATTTTATTATAGAAAAGGGAGCTTTGTATGCGGGTGGCAATGTGATATTCCATTTAAAGATCAATTTTTCGATATTATTATTTGTTTTGATCCGCCAGATTCACCGAGGAACAGGTTTGATAAATTCATATATGAAACTAAAAGGTTGCTGAAGTCGGATGGGATATTAGTAATTTCGATGATTAGCAAGGAATTTAGTGAACGATTAGGTTTTCATGAAAATACACATTATCGGAAAGGAATGAAACTGGAAAGGTTAGAATCGTTTCTCTTGGATCATTTTGGACACGTATCATGTTGGGGGCAAGATGTGTTTTCATCTTCTTACCTTTTCCCTTTTTTAAAAGATACGGGCTTCCAAAACCCATTTTTTCTGAAAAACATAAGAATTGAGGATGTTGTATCTAATCAAAATAAAGAAGAGGTCCGAGAAATAGTTGCCTTAGCAAGTAAGAAATCTTTACCCGAAGAGTTTCAGGGATCGCCAGAACCATCATTTCTATTAGAAGAAAATCAATCAGTAAAAAGATATCAAGACAGATTGATTGATCATCTTATTTTTAAAATTATAACAAATAAATCTTTCAAATTATGAAAAAACTTTTCATTTTAATACTATTTATTGGGCCATTTATACATGGTCATTGCCAATCCAATGATTTGGTGGCTTTTATTGGAGAATGCATATCCATATCTAAAACAAAAATCTCCCAAATTAAAGTAGATACATTAAGCGGCCTCAGTATTGACACAGTTTATTCAATAGCCGAC
>CAYNUX010000120.1:3942-9686 GCA_964400115.1 uncultured Cytophagia bacterium | reverse complement strand
CAGCAGTTTGACCATATCGATGGCGTTATCAACGGCCAGTCCGCGGGGAAACAGTGTTCCGGCGGCACACGCCATAATCGCGGTGCTCAGCAGAAACATGAGTCCGGATGAGATGAGGGCATCGCGGCGTTCGGTCTTGAGATCTTGCAGGGTCCATCCTTTTTCGGCCACGAGAGTCGAGCGCACCACATAGAGCACGCCTCCCATGGTCGTTCCTACCATTCCGGCGATCAAGAGCGCTGCATTGGATTCCTTTGGAAGTCGCGGAATCAGACCTTTGATCACGACCATGGGTTCGGGAATGACCATGAACATGGTGATGACAAACGAGAGTCCCATCAATCCAACAAAGAGCGTCAATACATTTTCAAAAAACCGGTGTGATCCGCGCCAGAAAAGGGTGTAGATCAAAGCGCCAAAACCGATCGAGAGCCAGAGCATGTCAATGCCCTGGCCCGAGGCGGTGATGGGTCTGGACCACTCTTTGACCACCTCAGTCACCACGCCCATGACCCCCATAAACGCTACCCACTCGCTGATGACACAAGCCAGGAGTACAAACAGGGCCCAGCCAAAACCAAAGTGCTTGCGAAAACTGAAAAGAGAGGTCTGGCCGCTCACCACTGTATATCGGCCGAAAACCATAATCAGGACGTAAGTGAAAATGCACGAAAGCAACAAAGGCCAGACAAAGGTCATGCCATATCGTGCGCCGGTAGAGGCTGCCGTCGTGACGCTGCCGGTACCGATGTTATATCCAACCAAAAAGAGTCCCGGCCCAATAGACGCCAGGAACAAAGCGAATTTTTTCATCGGTGATAATTTTGTCATGATTCTCCCAAACTCGTTTCATTGTTCAGCACATAGCAAGACCGAGTTAAACCGCGAATGGACATGAATAGTATATTGACGCAGAAATACGATTCATCCTGGATTATCCACGAAAGGCACAAAGAACACTAGAAAATAAAAATCATTAACATTATTGATTTTAAAATAATAATGCAGGTAAATTTAAAATTACAACTCTTGAAGAGAATCCATTAAAGCTCATTTTGGGTTTTATTTTTTTTTGGCAGAAACAGCCTGATTTACGATTCACATCATTTCCTGTATTTTCAATCGTTTTTTGTTTCATTGGTGTTCATTAGCGTCCATTAGCGGTTGACATTAAGCTCGATTCTCAGAAACCATCAGGATCGATAAGCAAACGCCGTATCATACATGGCCACGATATTCTCGACAGGGGCATCGATCTGGATATAAGTGTGTCCGGGTCCAAACACATATCCGCCATCCTGATTCAGGATATCGACGAGTCGTTTGGTTTCATCCTGCACCTGCGTTATTGTTCCGGTATTGAGAACCTTTTGCAAATCCATACCACCATAAAAGCACATCTTGTCGCCAAAGTCTTTTTTCAATCCAGCCGGATCCATGCCTTCGGCTCTGATCTGAATGGGTTCAAGCATATCCACACCTGCGTCGATAATCATTGGCAACAGGGCGCGCACAGAGCCACAGACATGCAGGAGAAATTTCTTGCCACTGGCGTGAATACGGTCGGCAAACCGCTTTAAATAAGGCACGACAAATTCTTCAAAGGCAGCAGGACTGAACATCGGGCCCAATTGTGAGCAATAGTCATCTGCCATATACACAATATCCATATCATCGCTGTGTTGATTCAGCATGGTATCCAGATAGTGGTAGCTTTTATCGGCAATAGTTTCAATGAGATGACTGGCATACTCTTTACGCATGGCAAAATCAAGCATCAGATCTTCCATCCCCCGCACATGGGTAGCGATAAAATAGGCACCCCAGGTAAAGACCCCGATGATGGCTCTGTTGTGATGGGCACGACTCTGTTCGGTATAATGGGAAAATTGCACCAGATCATCAGCTGGTCAGGGATGGTTATCGATATCGCTGAGCTCATGTTTGCCGGCGAGCGGAGAGTAAACGAGTTCATCGTATGCTCCGCCTTCATAGGGGGTAAACCGAGTTTTATATCCCCAGATAGACGTCTTGTCTTTGTCGCTTAACTGGTCATCCGGATAGATAAAATTTTTCGGCAACAGCATCCAGGTATCCACATGCAGGCGGTTGAAAAGCTGTTCTTTCGTTTCGAGGTGCAAATATTTATAGAGTGCTTTATAGACTTCGACTTGGGCATCAAAGGTAATAGGAACGCGGTCAGGTTGCTGATGATTGACCGCACTCAATATCCGGTCTTTAGAGTTCATTGGATTGTCCTCTCGATCTTTCCATTAAATTCATCAGCCAGACCAATGTGCCGGCACTGGATACGAATAAAAAGGCTGAAAAGAGAGCCAAAAACGTCTGGCCATAAAATATATATCCCATACAAAAAAGTGCGGCATAGACCGCGACACACCCGAGCATCCACGCCAGAAAGGCATGGGGCAGGCTATCCGGTGAAGGACTCAACTGATATTTGTTGCGCAGTGCTCGCCAGCCCCGGCCCATAGGGCGCACGAGCTTGTAAAAGTTGACCAGAACCGCCTCATCCGTGGGGCGGGTCAAAAATGTGACTGTAATCCAGATCAGGGTCGTCAACGTCACATTGATCAAAAGCGCGACATGACTATCAATCGGAAAACCGGACTTTTGCAAGGCAAAGAGTCCCAGCGAAACAACAAACGAACTCATCATCGCGGCGATTTCACTCCAGGCGTTGATACGCCACCAGAACCAGCGCAAGAGGTAGAGAAGACCGGTGCCGGCACCGATTGAGAGCAAAAGGTTAAAGCTTTCGCGTGAGTTGGCGAGGAAAAACATAAATCCGGCACCGAGCAGCATAGAGATCGTCGTAACGATGCGTGACACCGCCACATAGTGACGTTCAGAGTAAAGGAGTAAATCATGGTTCACGAAAACAGTCAATGTGACACCGCCACATAGTGACGTTCAGAGGCGTTGTTGCGAATAAAACGGCGATAGAAATCGTGTACGACATATGAGGCACCCCAGTTCAGGCTGGTGTCCATGGTGGAGAGGTAGGCGGCGAACAATGCGGCTACCATCACTCCTTTGAATCCGGCAGGCAGATAAATCAACATTGCCGGGTAGGCGATATCATGGCCGATCAGATCCGGACTCACATGAGGGAATGCGGCCTGAATGTCTTGCAATGTCGGAAAGACAAGCATAGATGCCAATCCCACCAATATCCACGGCCAGGGTCGGATGCCATAGTGCGCGATATTAAACCACAGAGTAGCCATCATGGAATGGCGCTCATCTTTGGCAGCCAGCATACGCTGGGCAATGTAACTGCCGCCGCCGGGTTCGGCGCCCGGATACCACACCGACCACCATTGTACGGTAAGGGGGATAATAAAAATGGTCAGAGTGAGCTCCCAATCATTAAAATCCGGCAACAGACTGAGGGTTTCGACGGGGATTTTGGAAACCAGACCCGATAACCCACCGACCGCTTGATGTTGCAGGGCGTAATAGGCCGCAGCGATCGAGCCGATCATGGCCATGGCAAACTGGATGAGATCGGTGACCACGACGCCCCAGAGTCCGGATACCACCGTAAAAGCAATCGCCGCCAGAGAGCCATAGATCACCATCTCGAGACGGCTCCATCCGAACAGGATATTGGTAATTTTGGCAGCCGAGAGAGTAACGGTCGCCAGGATCACACAGTTGAAAAAGAGACCCAGGTAGAGGGCGCGAAATCCTCGTACCCAGGCAGCGGATTTGCCGGAATAGCGGATCTCGTAAAATTCAAGGTCTGTTAGCACCCTGGAACGCCGCCACAGCCGGGCATAAAAAAATACCGTCATCATACCCGTGAGCAGGAATGCCCACCAGATCCAGTTATAGGCGATGCCTTTTTCCCGGATCAAGTTAGTGATCAGATTAGGGGTATCTGTGCTGAACGTTGTGGCAACCATAGAAGTACCCAAAAGCCACCACGGAAGTGAGCGACCGGCAGCAAAATATTCATCAGTTCCTTTGCTTGCCCGTTTGACAAAAATACCCACGAGCCCGAGTGCAACGAGAATGTATCCTACGATGATGATCCAGTCGAGAGTGGTTAAGGTCATAGCGAGATCATTAACAAAAGACAATAGACAATTAAGAATGGATAAGAGTCAGCTCGCTCTATCCTGTACATCATAATCACTAACGTTAATGACAATAGGATAAAAAAGCAAGACTTTTATACCCTATACGGATCTCTCATCCTCTTGCTGTCATCCTGTAAGGATCTTTGTGGGTTACCCACGGACTGGGAAATAGAGCGATCTTTTGGCTGAATGTTGGAGGGGCAGTAAATTTTCATTGCATTTATGCAGGAGATATTGTACCTCCCTAGAGATATAGTTTCGATTGCTTTTTTCCGTGGTTTGACAACAAAAGCACAAAAAGGAGATTTATGCTGCAAAAAAGACGGGATTTCATCAAACAATCGGCATTTGCCGGAGCTGGGATTCTCGCTTTGTATCCCAACATTGTGCAAGGGAAACAATCCTCAGCAGGAAAAATCAAAATCGCCCAAATCGGTATAGCCCACGCCCATGCCTCGGGTAAGATGGAAGCCTTGCGACGTTTTCCCGATCAGTTTGAGGTCATGGGGGTTGTAGAAGCGGATGATCGGTTGTATCAGCAGTTACAGGATCATGAGATCTATCAAGGCGTCCCCCGGCTACAGCTCGAGGATCTGTGGAAAAGTTCAGACCTGCAGGCTGTGACCATAGAAACCGGGCTCGACGATCTCCTGCCCATGGCATTGGCATCCTTGCAACATGGATTGCATGTGCATCTGGACAAGCCGCCCGGCAGATCCATGCCCACGTTTGAAAAGGTCGTGCAAACAGCCAGGCAGAACGATCTGGTGCTACAGATGGGATACATGTATCGCTATAATCCGGCGTTTCAGTTTTGTCTAAAAGCCGTGCAACAGGGCTGGCTGGGAGATATTTTTGAGGTCGACGGAGTGATGAGTAAGGTGTTATCCCCTGAAAAACGCCGGGAAGAGGGGATCCCGCACGGCGGATCTATGATGTTGCTGGGCTGTCATCTCATCGACATGCTGGTAGCGGTATTGGGTGAGCCTCAAAAGGTTACATCGTTTCACCGTCAGACTCTGTCGGATTTGGATTCTGTTTATGATAATGAGCTGGCGGTCTATGAATATCCCAAGGCCATTTCCACCATCCGCAGCGCCTTGTTAGAAGTCGAAGGGTTTGAACGCAGACAATTTGTGGTCTGCGGGTCCAAGGGTACGGTAGAGATCAAACCATTAGAACCTTATCGGGGCTGGCTGGCACTCGACAAGCCTGCCGGTGGGTTCGAATCCGGTCACCGGTTTGTCGACATTCCTGAGAATGGCGACCGCTATGACGAACAGATGCTCGATTTCGTCCGCATGATCCGGGGCAAAGAACCTGAATTTTCCTATGAACACGATTTGGCAGTACAGCGAACCCTCTTAAAAACAATTGAGAATTAAAAAGTCGAAATTATTTTTTTAACCCTTCTGCATTTTTCATTCTCAATTCATCTTTCTACAGCATTTTAGGAAGAACAAAGGGCGGCCGATAGGAACGTTTCAAGAGTTCATTGGCCGTATCATTGCCGATAAAGCGCTCGGCATCGCCATCCCAGGTCAGTGACACATTGCCCACCCGGTGCGAGATATTGGCCAGATGCACGAGGTTGGTGCTGTTATTCATGGTTTCGATTTCACCATTGGGACGAGC
>CAYNUX010000120.1:0-3932 GCA_964400115.1 uncultured Cytophagia bacterium | reverse complement strand
CGATAAAATTCTTTCGATGGGGTTCATCAGGGAAACGGCCATACATTTTTTCCACGACCTTGCCGCCCGAGGTCATGGTGATCCATCCCCCGCCCATTCGTCCGACGATCATCAGTTCTTTGGATCCATAGAGTTCGATGCGCGTGGCATTTTGCGTCCAGTATGGAAACTCGTCATTACGGCGAATGGTTGCTGTGGTCTTTTGCATATAACGGGGATAGCCGGTGACATTTAAAGACAAAATAAAATCGCGGAAATCAAACGAGGTCGTCATGACATCCGGAGGCTGGGCATCGTCACCGCGAAAGTGCAGTCGATGGCCCATGCTCGATACCGCCACAGGCGGATTGGGTTCACCCATAAGCATCATACTCAGATCGAGCTGATGAATGCCGTCATTGAGATCCCCCACCGAAAAATCCCACAAAGCGGTCCATCCATAGTGATTAAAGATGTTCTGGTGATACTCGCGAAAAGGTGCGGGCCCCAACCATAAATTCCAATCCAGATCATCGGGCTTGAGTTGGGGATCAGCCAGGCTGTAGGGCTGGTTGCGTTCATGAAAAGATGCACTGGATTTCATATTATAGACTTTGACCAGCCGAATATCCCCCAGACTCCCGCTTGAAATAGCGTCCCGGGCAGCAAAATTATAGGGTGCGCTGCGATTTTGCGCGCCGATTTGCACGATACGATTGTACTTTTTTGCTGCCTGAACCATGAGGCGGCCTTCATGGATATTGTGGGACTGTGGCTTTTCCAGATAGATATCCTTTTCTGCCCTACAGGCTTGCAAAAAAAGCAGAGCATGCCAGTGGTCAGGTGTTGCAATCACCACAGCATTGACAGAGGAATCTTCCATTGCAGCAAGAGCAGTCTTGCTCAGAGCGGGTTTCAGGCCCTGCTGTTCCTGCAAAATTTTCCCCACGTGTTGTGCATGTGAATCACAAGGATCGACCAGATGAACAAATTCATGTCCATCCTCAACAAATCCACGTGCAACCCATTCGCCGCGTCCGCCGCAGCCGATCAAAGCAAGTCGTACCCGTTCATTGGCTCCTAAAACACGATTGTAGCTCAACGCAGTCATGCCCGCAACCGCAAGACCGGAAACGTTTTTAAGAAATGTTCTCCGGCCGGTTACCTGAGGTGCTTTGATAAAGTTTGTAATTTTCATTATCCCTCCGGGATCTTATCTAGGGTTCAAAGTATCGATCATAGCCACCACATTTTCAATGGGCGTATTGGCCTGAATATTATGCACAGTATTAAAGACGAATCCCCCGTCATGACCCAGAATCTCGCATCGTTCACGTACCTCGATTCGCACTTGATCAGGGGTTCCGAGGGCAAGGGTTTTTTGTGTATCCACTCCTCCGCCCCAAAAAACAATATCTTTACCGAATTCTTTTTTTAGCTCCAGAGCATCCATATTGGCTGCCGAGAGTTGTACAGGATTGAGGATATCGAATCCACACTCTATAAAAGCGGGAATCAATGAACGAACAGCCCCACAGGAATGTTTGAATGTTTTCCATGAGGTATAGCGATGAATCCAGTCGTTCATGATCTTGTAATAGGGAAAATAGAGTTCGCGAAACGTCTTTTCCGAACAAAAGGTACTGGATTGGGTTCCAAAATCGGTGCCGCAAAGAAAAACGGCATGAATTTTATCCCCAACTCTTTCATGAATTCGCACAAGATTCTCGACAGCGATAGCGGTTTGTTTTTCAAAGACTTTGTGCAGATAATCCTGCCGGGTAACCGTGGAAACATACCACTCTTCGACATCGCGGATGCCCCTGGGTTCTTTGAGAAACGGAGCAGGTACCAGAGCGATATCTCCCAGAGCCGTGCCGCCAAAATTGGCAATGACAAAGCGGTCCGTGTCAAAGGCTTTTTCTGCTTCCTGTTTAAAATAAGCGAGATTTTCATCCGATAGGATAGCAAACTCTTCAAGATTATCCCGGGGATCGAGCTTTTCATCCTCGACGGGTGGCTGACGGATAATAGCATCAAAGAAAAACCCATTTTTGGGCATTCTGCCGCTGGCTGGAGCGGACAAATCCCCTTTGGGATGGATCAAATAGTCCCCTTTTTTGTCACGGCTGATCTTAAAATGCTCAGACACCCATACAACCAGACCGTTTGGCATGGTAAAAGGTTGCCAGTTTTCATTTCTGAATCCAAACATGGATTCAGGGGGAAACACACCTTCTACGGTAACGCCGAGGGCTTGCTGCAGGTCCGGTTCTACCAAACCGAGCATCTGATAGGGTTCATGGACTTTGACAGGCCGTTTTTCGAGGCCAAAATGATCTCGCAGAGCAGCCACGACATAGACATGAATTCCGGTGACAGCTGTAGCTCCGAGATCGACGGGAATATAATCGGGACGTTCATGATTCAAACTTTTGAGGGTATTCTCGCGGTCATTCATGCTCTGTCTCCAAAGTCAGAGGAATATTGATCATGTTCTCTCATCGATAGGTGCGGCATTCAACACAGAGATAAAAGAGGGACAGCAGGGATTCACAGAGAATATCCGGGCAAAAGCACCAGATTCCTTACTATCCATACACCTTTTTCTGCGGTACTTGAAATTCTGCGCTACAGAGAATAATTTCCAATTTTTAGACCAGAGTGAAATCCTGACAGTCACGGAATCCACATCTCGCTGGCTTGCAGGTCGAGCTCCTCGATCATATCCAGACAATACTCCATATGACCCAAATCACCCTCGCCGCCATTATTGGTGCCAAAGGTAAATTTTACCCCACTCTCTTTTGCACGTCTGAGAAAGGCAGGACTGGGAATGTTGCGTCTTGCATTGATTTCCAGGGCCACCTCGTTATCCACCAATGTTTTAATCACACGATCCATACGTTCAGGTGTCCAAAGTTTATCATATTCATCTGCAATCTCAGCAGGCAGATAAGTTGGGTTGACATAAATATCCACCGGTTCGGTGCTGAATATGGTTTCGATTTGCGAGACCAGCTGTTCCATAAAGTCCTGTTTGTCCCCTATCTCGGTTTCTTCCGGAATCCACAATCGCATGCGTTTGCCGTTTTTGTTGGTCCATGTCATGGCATCGGTAAACACATAATCGAATTTACCCATCGCGTCTTGTGAAAAAAGATCGCGCCATTCCCGGCCTTCGGCTTGCATGGCCAGATAGGTTTGAGGAGGTTTTTCATATTCAGCCAGATATTCGTTCAATGCTTCATCGCTATTGATCGGAAAATTCAATCCACAATTAACAGCAAAGCCATAGGTATAGCCGAATTTACGAGCCTGGGCCAATGCTTCTGCTTTTTCCAGCCCCCCTTTCAGATGAACATGAAGATCGATCAGCGGAAAATTCTTGCCAGCCAGCTCTGTGAGACGTTGATCCAACTCGCGATCCTGCATCGAGAGTCCCGTTGTGGCCATATCATCAGGAAATGGACGAACACGTAGATTTTTATAGAACACAATGCTTTTCGGATCATGACATTGGAGTGCGAACGTGCCGCTGGACAAGACACGGCCAATCATATTATCCTTTCGCCAGGGATTTTCCGGTTCGGTATAGTCGCTAATGAGATGGTCATTGATATAAAACCGAATCGTTTTGCCTTGTACTGTGATGCGATAATTAAACCATTCGTTATCTCGAGCAGGTGAGTTGTAGATATTACGAATGGCATAGAGACTGCCGGTCATTTTGCGTTCCACATAACCATTGTTTTTGTTGGGGCGATGGGAATTGAGAACCTGAGCCTCATAGCCCTTTGACGGCCAGCCTTCTTCCTGATATTGGGTATGAAAATAGATGCCCGAATTGGCGCCCGGAGTGGTCTTGACATCCGCGCTGAATTCAAAATTCTTGAACATAGCATTGCCCTCGGGTCCCTGGTAAAACAAATGCGACCGCTCACCTTTACCGA
>CAYNUX010000119.1:0-9783 GCA_964400115.1 uncultured Cytophagia bacterium | reverse complement strand
CCGAGGCTAATGCGTTCGGTATAATCGCGGGGATGAATGGCATCCAGGGCAAGTGTAAGAGAATGGGTTTCGGTATCAGAGGTAAATAGCTGCAGCATTTCCATGGCAAAGCCGATTTGAAACATCAAGGGCATTTGAAAGCCATATTCCTGATAAGCTATCTCTCTGGAAAAATTGCGGATATTAATACCCAACCGTAGATCTTTTAGTCCGGTATAATAAATCGTGCCAAAATCGAATGCCAGCCCATTGGTTTTATTTTCCACGATTTCTTCCGGGGTATCCACAGGGGAAATCAGACTGGAGCCCAAGTGCTCAGAAACATACTTTACCTGACCGGCAATAAAAAACTTGTCAGTCAGCTGCCGGGCATAGGCAAGTCCTCCATAATAAGCACCGACATCGATATTGCCGGTTTCGACATAGCCCTGCTCGGTAACCGCAACACGTGTACCGATGAGTTCACCATAGTCGACTCCGGTAAAATGTACACCGATGACACCCAATTTCCCCAGATTGTATGACACAGCAAATGCGTTATAAGAAATATCCGCGATCCATTGCGTCCGATGGGCAACGACCTGGTATTTAGAGGTGATATGAGAGAGTCCGGCCGGGTTATAAAAGATAGAATTAACATCATCACCAATCATGGTATAGGTTCCCGCCAGAGCTTCGGCACGAGCAGACATTCCGATTTTCATAAATTGATAACCTGTTTGGGCCATTTTTTTCATTTTGGACTGACCGGGAATGACAAGAACAAACATTAACAAAACAATTGATACTATTTTAAATTTCATGAGATTTCCTCCTAATAAAACGTCAATCGAGCATGAACCAAACGTAATAATATCATCGGACGATGGCAAATTTCACAAACGACTGTTCGCCCGCTGGGGTCTCGATATGTGCAATATAGATTCCACTCACGATAATTTGTCGTGATTCTGTGGTCAGATCATCCCATGGTTCATCACCAGAACCATCGACATGCTCAAGAGTTTTCACCAAATCCCCTGATTGTGTAAAGATACGAATGGTACATTCAGGAGGGAGTCCCATAAACACGATTTTATCATTTTCCCCCGGGTATTGCAATCCGGCTTCAGCTGCAGCAATATTGTATGGGTTGGGAACGACCCGAATATCATCCAGAGTTTCTCCACCGGCACGTGTCAATGAGACCGGTTCAGAGGTTCGGTTGTAATAACGCCCACTCTCGACAGATTGGCCAGGAGTGATACCGTTTTCAACACCGGATTGGTTCATGGAACCATCATCAAAAGCGGTGACATAATAATAATAGGAAAAGCCACGTACAGCATCCCGATCTTGCCATTGATGCACATCACTTCCCAGGGTTTCAAAAACTTTGACAAAGGTCGTGTCCGGTGTTCCTACGGCACGATAGACACGATAGCCGGCAAAATCAGGTGCACTCTCTGATTCATTGCCCCATTTGATATCAATTTTATCAGGTCTTCCCCAGACCTCGACAGACGGCGGCGGCGGGGCTTTGGGGATATTATAGCCGTTATTCATATTCCATTTAGCAGCCCAGACATTACGGAACAGCGAATCCTTGCCGGTGGATACCCAATTGTCTTTGGCCCGGTCATTTTCCGAGGGAATCAATTCGGGAAAATCCTGGCCCGACGGTGGAATCTTGTCTTCACCTTCCCAGGTACAAGTTTCATTCATCCAGGCTCGTCCGATTTCCCACCGTTTTTCAAATGAAAGTCCTCCGCCTGCCACGCAATAGACAATGCGAAAATCTTCACCGGGTTCCATATCCCAGGGGCCCATGACGAGATAAACCGCACCACGTCCCTTGGTCGCATCACGGACAAACTTTATTTTTCTCTCATCCATACGCAACTGATGCAATGTTCGATCGCTGGGCCCTACTTCCAGACCGAAATAATAGGCTTTTTGCCCTTCTGTCAAAGCAGGAAACCCATATTCAAATGCGCTGTATTCTAACTCACATACAGTCGGATCATATTGATCATGCTGTTGTGAAGTAGTGAATTTCTGCAGACCGGTAGCGTAAGCGCGGGGTTGATCAGGATCATTGGACGGATCATCAACGGATTTATCGACATGCAAAACCCCCCACCCACAATAGTGAGGTTCTTTTAAAAAGCCCGTCGTCTGATCGGGATCACCATAGGAGTCATAGTCAGTATTGTCCCATGCCGGATAATTATAGGCGATCTTTAGGGAATCGCCTTCTCGCTCACCATAATTGGTACTCCAGCCATAAGAGCTGCCATCGGCATTCAACCATGCTTCAAGTGCGAAATAGACACCTTTTAAGGGTTGTTCCGGCAAATCGACAAAGGTTCCGCCCGGAGTCGTATAAGGTCCGGTTGCATTCTCAAAGGTCCAGTCATAAATGATATAATCATCATGGTTGTCCTGAGAAAAGGCAAACACCTTTTGATGGATAACAATTCCGACAGAAGTACGAATCCACGACTCGACCAATTGATCAGCCCCTGGAGCACCGGCAGCATCGATATAATCAGGATCAACGATATCCCCTTCCTGGGGAAAGATCGGTGCATAGTTGACACCCTGAATGTTCACATCGGGTGGGGCAAATCGCACATAACGTCTAATGGTATACTCTTCTACCTCCATGGGCATGTTATCAAATAATTCATCGCAATTATAAATCGACATACCGCTGGTTTTATAGGCCCATAGTTTGCCATCTTGATCGGTCCAGTCTTTGACCCCGATACGCCAGGCCCGGTTTTCGGCCCATACAGATGAATTATAGTATGTTTGTCGATAAGACCCAAGGGGTCGCGTTTGATCGCCGGAATCAAAGATACAATCCCACATGCGGCCAATGCGAATCCATTTGAAAATATCGGCATGTACCATATCAGCACAGAAAAATATCAATAAAATACTAACCAATAAAGAGCCGCGCTTTTTCAAATTATTCATCATATTCATATCTCCTCAATCACAGTATTTCGACCGAAAAAAGATGATTTAAAAGTTTACTCGTAAACCGACAAAAATATCTCTTGGCGGCCGAAAAGTTGCATTGGTCATATTGGGCATGTCGATATAATCTTCACCATGGCTCCCCATCGTGTCGTCTCCCACCTCATTATCATAGGCGGCAGATGCGGGTAAATGCAAAGACTCCATATAGTTCTCGTTGTCTGATCCGCTGGTAAAGCCTGCCGATCCATTAAAGAATTTTTGGTTGAATACATTGGTGATATCGGCAAACAGTGTGACCTCAAATCGACCGGTGGAAATAGTTTTATTGATCCGAGCATTCCAATTCGAATAATCTTTCCATTGCAAATTATTTTCAATACCAGGCACCTGGTTTGGATTATAGGTAAACCAACTGCCTGCTTTCCAGCTAAAGAAAAGACTAAACCGAAATTCACCCAAAGGTTTGAGGTTAGCTACAGTGGGGCCCCAATCCCGTGGTGTCATCAATGTCAGATTACCCCGAAATCGTGGCTGAGCAATCGGTCTTTCCTGGTAAGGATTTTGCAACCCATACAAACGATTTTGAATCGGATCCTCATAATAATGTCGGCGACCCAGGTAACCACTTGTAATGACCATATAGTCATAATTGGCCCATCCCAGAAACCATTGGCCAACCATCTTTTCCAAACGTACTTCAAATCCGCGGATATCGGCATAATTATTATTTTCACGTGTGCTATAGCTCACACTGCCATCATAGTTATGATAAGAAACCGCACCGACCTGGTCGGTAACGTCCTTATAATACCCAGCCAAATGCAACAAGACGGTATTGAACAGATTATGATCATAGCCCAGCTCATATGAAATCGTTTTTTCAAGATCTGCACCCGGATTACCCATCTCGACGACTTTGCCCGGGAACTGTCTTCTGATTCCATAATAATCACTGGTTCTGGGCATCGAGTAAAAATGTCCATAATTAAAATAAATCTTTGAATTCTCGGTTATAGGATGAGAAACACCCAAACGAGGGCTGAGTTTTAATCGTTTCTCTGCCTCTTCTTTGGGTACGACCTCATCAAAATTTTCCTGATATTTGGCCTTGAAATATTTCGAAAAAGGATCCACATCGTACCAATCGGTAGCAGGGGTACTATAATCCGCACGCACCCCAAAATTAGCAATCATCCCTTCGATTTCCAACTTGTCTTGCACATAAGCACTCAAACGCTTGGGAAATTTCCGATAGGTATCTTCCCAATAACTCGAGGGAATAGCTTCGTTGATAGCAGCCCTCCAAATATCCATATCGTTATAGACACTGTGAATACCTGCTTTAACCTGATTAAAGCGATCAACCTGACTGGTAATATCGGCTCGAATATTGATCGTCGTCACATCGGAAAAATCGCGAGCAACCCCCAGGTGCATTCCCATACGCATACCGTCCTGAGCTTCCACAGAATCGGAAAAATGGCCTAGGGGAGCTTCATCAACATAGGTATTGCCGAACTGATAGACACGCGATGTATCTCGGGAAGCAATAGGCCATACGCGATAAATACTTTTCATGCGATCTATGCGAACCTCATAAAACGTCGAGGGACTGAGAACATGATTGAGCATAAGAACCTGATTATTACGCCACAGGCTAAATTCCGAGAACCGAGCAGGTGTATAAATTGTGGCACCACCATAACCGGTGGCTTGACCAAGAACGCTCGTTTCGCTGTTAAAATAATCACCGGAACTATTTCTGGCGGCCGAAAGGATTTCACTATAACCGCCGATCACCGTCATCTTTAAACTCGGTGTGATATCCGAAATAAGTTTGAGCGTCGTGTTATCCTCAAAAAAATCTTTACGCGACAATTCGAAAGGAAAAGAGGTTCGTTCCAGCCGGTGAGAGGCAAAAAACCTCAAATTGCCCAGAGCCTTGCCGATGAGGGGCACAGGGCCACCAATACTGCCATCGAAAAAATGATCGGCGCGATCGCCATCTTTGCGTTCACGGCTGCTTCCCTCGGCAAATTTTCGAAATTTGAACAATTCCTGACATTCTTCCGCGGTCCGATCATTGGATGGATCATCATCATCCATCAGCCGCTTTGAGTATTCGTTCCAACCGATAAATGTGGGATATTGTTTCTGGGTCTTTTCATCCCATTTGGAGGTCCCCTCCCATGCCACTTGGGGGTCCAAGTAAGGCCTCAGATGATAGCTCTCCATGCTGTACCAGGAAGGGCCGAAATGCTTTTTGGCTGCAGGACTAAATCGGTAATCAATCGATCCGTGATAGGCTTCGCCCCCCTCTTTGGTGACAATACTAATCATCCCCGATCGAACATTCCCATATTCTGCATTAAAGCCACCGGTGAGCAAAGAAATTTCTTTGATGGCACTCAGGTTTACGCTGCTCAAGGTCGGTCGGTTCACACGCTCGTCTACCATCGAGACACCATCGATCATCATACCGGTTTGATTCTGTGCGCCACCTCGAATCATCATATTTTCTATGCCGGCTTGCATATTCAAGTATTGCTCGACATCCTTTACCGCAGGAATTTCCACGACGGTCTCACCTGCAGCACTCACTTGACTAGATGAAACATCCAGCGGAACGATATCCCGCTCTGCCACCACAGTCACTTCTTCACCTTCAATGGTGCTCATCTCCAAACTAAAATCGATTGTACTCGTACGATCGATATCGACTTTAACATTCTCCTTGATAACCGTCATATATCCCATCATGGACGCTTTAACTGCATAATTGCCAGGAGGAACATTGATAATAAAATAGTGCCCATCGATATCCGTTGCCGCACCGACGGACGTGCCTTGAATGATGACATTCGCCCCAGGGAGTCCTTCTCCTGATTCTGCATCCATCACAATTCCGGCGATTTTACCTGTCGTCGCACCAAATGCATTCAGATAAATCAGAATGAAACACAGGGTATAAAAACACCTGACGCCCTTAATCATGACGTACCTCCTCTTTTGTGAAAAGTATAAAAGATTTTCAGGTAGTACAGCTAATATGAAAACTTGACGGTAGCCATATAGCACATATATGTCTGACGGTCTAAATCAGCTAGAACGATCAAAGGCAAGACAAAAACAGGGTAAAAGAACCAACAGTTTGAACAAATATGGTATAATCATTTTTTTAAAAGAATTGTGAGATTGCATGACATGATATAACCGAGAGTAAAGTTTTTTAATAAAACAAGTCACTGCTGTCCAAATTAAATGAGTATCACCTTATTTCCACTTGTATTTACACGCTTTATGAATTTCCAAAGCAAAGCTATCCAAAACAGGTCCTATTTTCAATTGGTTTCATGGAAACTGAAACGCAGAGATTGCAATGACAAAAAATGAGAACGCAGAGAAAGATAAATTTCAAAGACTAAAATCTAACTTGCAATATTAAACCCATTTAAGATTCAGAGTATAGATTGTGCTGTTTTTAAATGCTTTAGTTAGCCATTTTTTTAATAGGCTTCATTCAGGTTACCAGATAACCGATGCACTCGGGCTTTTGGTTTTTGCATATATTCTTGGCGACCTCTACGGTTTCTCTGTATCCTCTGCGTCGATCTTTTTTCGGCTATTTTGGACAAGAGTGAAAATAAGTCACACATTAAAAAAGAACTCTTGAGAATAAAAACAGCTCTTTTTATACTTAAGATATAATTCCCAGAATGTCAACAGAAATTTGGTTATCGTTAAATAAAATCAATTCATATCAGTCAGACTCTAGACGGTGACAATCAAATGCCTATCGAATCGTTCATTCCAAAGCGAATTCACCCACTTTCAACCGGTCACAATTTTTCGGCTGCTGGCGATAGCACCAGCTCTGCTTTTCGGTCTTCACTTTCCGATTTATCTACACTTTGGAACCAGCATCAGGTACTGCCTCGTCTTGAGGATCGAGCCATTCAAGATCCGAGATCAGTCTTTGTTGAGTTCGTGGCAAACGCCTCTAGGGAAAGAGCTGGAATAGAGTCGATCAAAAAAATCCCCTCGGAATGGAATTTTCCACTTTATGAAAGAGTGGTAAATATTAAATTGCTAGACAAGGTCAAAACAAACATGCGGTTGAGTTGTTCATAAAATCCATAAAAAAAGGGATCCAAACCCCTCGTCTGGATCCCTTTAAAAAGCTTGTTTTTTGATTGCCTTCCGGGCCTTGAAACGCTACTCCCCATAGCTAGGCTTTTACCGGACGACCACGACGCGTCATGAATCGTTCATAGAGGTCGTACTTTTTCATTTTGTAGCGTAACAGGGGTTCGGAAATACCAAGCACGCGAGCGGCGTCACGCTGGCGGCCCTTGGCTTGAGTGAGGGCGCGCTGCAAGAGTTCGCGCTCGAGATCTGCGAGCACGACAGGTAGCTTGACGATATCTCCGGATACCGCTTGCTGAACGGTTTGAGGAACCAACGGTTTGACGATTCCTGTATGATAACCATCGATCATGTCTGCAGCCATCTGCTGCACACCGGAAAGGTCATCTTGCCACTCGTGCGCAAGCAAATCACTGATCGTTTCAAAAGTGATCTGCGGTATGGGGGTTTTCTTTCCATCACAGTGAGCTTGAACATAGTCCTGAAACAGGACAGGTACATCTTCCAGGCGTTCATTTAAGGGAGGAACACGAAGCGAATAACCTGAAAGGAGATCAAACAACTCGCTCGAGAATGATCCATCTGCGATCTTGCTGGCTAAACCGGGTTTTGCAACGGTAATCACCCGCAATTGATGCTGAAAATCCGAATTCGCTTTGTTTAAACTTGGATTTTGAATAAATTGAAGTAATAGTTGCTGGCTCTTTGGCTTTAGTTCATGGACGTTGTTAACGACCAGGACCAATAAAGAGTCCTGTTTCAAGGGCCCTACCCATTTTTCCAGGGTCTTGGCATTTTTATTGAGTGTATCTGCGTCGAGCACAAGCAAAGAATCCGTTGGTTTGGAACGTTGCTGTAACAGCTGATACGCCACACTCAAGGCTTCCAGACCCGGTTCAGAATAGATCAAAACCGGTTCATTCAGATCCGCCAAGCTGGCCACATTCTGTCTTAAACGCCGCATGACGATAGAAACACCGAGCAACTCTGGGTTGAGTAACTGTTTCCACTGTGTCATAGGCATCTCTCTTTTTTGAGGATTGAATTAATTTAATATAAAGAATTTAGCGCTGAAAATCTACCTTTTTCTTGACGAAAAACAGGGCGAATGCCTGAAATATTTTTTTTGTTTAAATGATAAAGATTGGTATTATTTTTCTGGTTTTTTGATCAACAAAATACCCTTTTAAGGTATAAAATTCATTTTATAAGGAGAAAAAAATGAGAAATTTTCAAATTTCAATTTCAATAATTTTTCTTATCATTCATTCCTGTTTTGCTCAATTGGCTCTCGAATTCGAAAGCGGTCGGGTTTCAAGCGGCTATAATGATGTGCGAATTCCCGGTGATAAAGGGACTCGATTTTCCCTCACTACAGATTTGCAAGATCAGGCAAGCGTGTTTTTTCGCAGCCGAGTGAATTGGCAACACGAAAATTTATTTCTCTCTCTTCTTTATGCTCCCCTCACCATTGAATCACGTGGCCAAATTACCAGGCCGATTCGCTTTCAGGATACCGTTTTTGCAGAAAACACTAACCTGGATGCGACCTATCGTTTCAATTCTTACCGCTTGACCATTCGTTATCTCGTTTATCGATCCCCAACCTTGAAAATCGGACTGGGAGGTACGGCTAAAATTCGCGATGCCGAGATTACTCTTACATCATCCGATCAAAAAGCGAGTAAGAGCAATGTGGGTGGGGTTCCGCTGATCAATTTTTATGTGCACTGGCAAATGCATCCGCGAATCGGACTATTATTCAGAGGCGATGCTCTCGCTGCTCCCCAAGGGCGGGCAGAAGATGTACTCCTGGCACTGACCACACCCCTCTCAGAAACGCTGCAGTTGCGTGCCGGATATCGCCTGCTGGAGGGCGGAGCTGATAATGATGAGGTCTATAGTTTTGCCCTGCTGCATTATATTCTGGCCGGTTTGACCTGGCAAATCGAATGGTGAGCTGTAGACCCAGATCCTGATAGAAGAGATGGATCCTGACTATTCCGGGGGTGATCTCCTTTTAGCTTGCGCAAATAAACGCTATTGCGTAATTTGCATTCTATATGATCAGCCCATGCCGTATAACAAAAAAGGAGAGTGGTTATGGAATACCCAGGTCGTCGCGAATTTTTAAAAACCACCGCAATCCTGTCAGCCGGTCTGGCACCTGTTAAGAGCGCCACAAAACCGATATCCCGGCCAACCCAAACGCAGCAATCGCCGCTTCCGACGATCGGGATAGAATCTCATCAAATCAGCTGGCTTATCATGGGTGGCAATCCATTCAGCTATATCGCTCATTCCGAACCTCTGATCTATTCCAATGACCTTTTCAAGCACTATCTGACACTGGACAAAATCGTAGAAACCTTGATCCTGGCCAGACAGGGCGGAATCAATACCTTTCTCGGCCGTATCGATGATCACACCATCGTGTTTCTCGATCTTTACCAACAAAAAACCGGCGAAAAAATGGCCTGGATCGGTCAAACCGCCAAGAAACCGCACAGAGGAGCCAGTCAGCAGGAAATCATTGCAAACATTAAACTCGCAGCCGACCAGGGGGCCATCGGGTGTTATGTGCAAGGCCAGTCTGCAGATTATCTGGTGCAAGAAAACAGGATCTCGGAAATTTATGTCACCCTCAAGGCCATCCGTGACTATGGC
>CAYNUX010000118.1:0-9795 GCA_964400115.1 uncultured Cytophagia bacterium | reverse complement strand
GTGGTATACAGTTGGCTCTTTATGGAAGAGATTCGATCCAACATGAAATGATTAACGCGTTTTCCCACATTTGCTTTCAAATTGTCCAGGAAACGGGCATCGTTTTTCGGATCAATGACCATAAAATCCGGACTGCGTTTGATAAAATTCCCTTCCCATTCGCGCAATATTTGCAGGCCAAAAGCATGAAACGTCAATACATTGATATTCCTGGCAACTGATCTCCCCAGGTGGTTGGCCAGGCGATCGGACATTTCTTTGGCCGCTTTATGGGTGAATGTAATGGCCAGAATTTTTCGAGGATCGACATTATCGTTCCTGACCAGGTCTGCCAGGCGTAACGTGAGGGTACGGGTTTTGCCGGTTCCCGGCCCGGCCTGGATGATCAGGGGAGCACCTCTGTGCTTGATCGCCTGAAACTGTGCTTCATTCGACCCATACTCGAATGTGCTTTGCTCCTGAACCACAGGTTCTGTTTCAGGCGCCAGAGTATTATCAGGAGACTCTACAGTATAGCGATGAATTGCGTGTTCTGGTTCCGGCTGTTTTTCTTGGGGTTCCATTTGGAATAAAACCCCTTGTTTGACAATATCCTGTCTTTCATCCCCTTTGAATAGCCGGATAACCCCATATTCACCATCATAACCCGGTTCGGGTTCGACTTGGCCTTCACGTACACGGCGGACCCCTTCTGCGACGAGAGCCCCGGCATTTTTTTCGATCTCACTCAGCGGGTGATCGAGTAAAATTTCCAACTCTGGGCCCAATTCTTGCAACATGCTAAAATAATGACGCTGCACTTTTTTGGATGCTGCACCCACATCGTAAACCTCGGATAAAATCTCTGTAAGCGGCACGAGATTCAAAAATGATTTGGCATCTTTGGGCTGAAACGTTTCGGGGCGGTCAGCCAATTCCTCGACCCGATACTCGACGCCTAACACAGCAGGCTTGCCGCACACCGGGCACAGTCCGTTATTGGCGAGGGTCTCCCGCGGATGCATTCGCTTTTGGCATTTGCGATGGCCATCATAATGATATTTGCCTTCCTGAGGGAAAAATTCGATGGTACCCCAAAATGCATCGCTATGACGATCTTTGAGCGCCTGAAACAGCTTGAAATAATCGACCTCCCCCTCGAAAATATTGGCTTCCCGTGCGAGTTTTTGCGGCGAATGGGCGTCGGAATTGGATACCAGATTATACCGGTCAAGCATAGAGAGACGCCAGTTCATCGGCGGATCAGAAGACAAGCCGGTTTCGACAGCAAAAATATGTGGAGAAAGATCCTCAAAACATTCTTGTAAAGTATCGAATCCGGATTTCGACCCTAAAAGCGAAAACCAGGGAGTCCAAATATGGGCCGGAATCAGATGAGCATTGTCATCACATTCCAGAACGATTTCCAGGAGATCCCGGGAATCCAGACCCAAAATCGGGCGACCGTCTGATCGAATATTGCCGATCTTTTCCAGCCGGGATTGAAACAACGCAACGGATTCCAGGGAAGGGAAAAACACAACGTGATGAGTCTTGCGAACCTGGTCGTTCTTTTTATAGATACAGCTTATCTCACCAGAGAGAATAAATTCAACGCGTCCTGTGCAAGCTCTCGGCAATTCGGCTTGCAGCCCGGTACTGTATTCATTTTTCAACCGATACAAACCGGACAGTGAGGGTGCGAGTTTTTCACTCATCTCTTGCAGCCATTTGGGATGACTGACATCGCCGGTGGCGACAACCTGCAACCCTTTTAGCTGACCCCAATAATTCAAATGTTCTAAATTGAGTTCTTTGCTTGTTGCGCGCGAATAATACGAATGAATATGCAAGTCGGCAATGGTGCGCATAGAATATTCCAAAATTCAGTAAAAGTTAAGCAGGAAATATAAGGTTTCATCCTGTCAATCTCAACCCCTTTTCCATTTAAAAAGCAAAGATATTCAAGCCAAGAGCAAAACGCCATCCTCCGACGCTAAAGGCTTCAAAGCCACTGCGCCCCCTCATCCCCCCGGAAGCGACCTCGATTTCAAAAAAGGCTGCCGCTCGTTTCCAGAGATAGTATTGAATGCCGAGCTCAAGATAAAATCCATTGCCTGTGTCGCCTTGATCATTTGCATTGTTGGCTTCAAAGACCGATAGACCGGGTTCTTCATCCACCTGATAAAATGCGACACCAAAACCATAATAGGATCCGCCTTTGCCACTTAAAGAGGGTTGAACCCTGACCCCAACAGTATACCATGTTTCTCGCCATCGGGCATTCTCGAGGTTCAAGCCACTTGTGGGATGAATGCCGGACTTGCCCGATTTATTGAATTGGCGCATTTTAACCATGGCATAATGGCTGCCCCAGACGCGCACCCCTATAGAACCACCGGGCGAAAAGCCAGAGCGTCCTTTATACACCGAGTCAAAATCATCCAGGGATATTCTATACCATGCCACGCTCGCACTTGCAGTGATTCTGGGTTCAAAATAATAAAAAGACTGTGACTGGACGTGATTTGTAAACAAAACCATAAAAGCCGAGAACAAAAGTAACTTTTTCATATAATGCGCATTCCTTTAATTCGCCAGGATTGAATTGACTTAAACCAGTAACGATATATAGCCAAAAACAGCATCACCCCGCATAGAATTCCGACAACATCAGCCAGACCGTCCATAACATCCCCATACCGGCCGGGAATAAAGAGTTGATGTACTTCATCGAATACGGCATAAGCGATCCCATAAAAAACAGTTCGTCTTGACGAAGAGGACATCCGGTCGGGATTTCCCGCAACCATGGCTCGCATGAGCAAGAATGCAAAAATCATAAAAGCCAGCAAATGATAGAGCTTATCCTGAGCATCAAAACCCAGATCAGGGGTCTCGACAGTGGGAATGCTGGTCAAAATCGCCAGAACCATGAACCAGAGAATAAACGGAGCCCACCACCACAGTTTTAGACGATTCATTCCACGACCTCAAGAAAAGCAGCGGGTAGAGCTTCCATAACATCAGACGCGATCAATGCATACATGCTTTTTTCCTGAACGGCGATATCGGCAGCCAATCCATGCAGGAAAACCCCTGCAACAGCAGCATCGGCAGCAGACAGTCCCTGAGCCAAAAGTCCGACAAGGATTCCCGTAAGCACATCACCTGCCCCCCCTGTTGCCAGGCCTGCATTGCCGGTCGGATTGATATAAAGCTCGCCGCTCGGAAGGGCAATGAGGGTGGGTCCGCCCTTGAAGATAATAACTTTATTCCATTCTTTGGCAAATCGAGGCAAATCAAACCGCATCTCCAGAACCTCTTGCGGAGATTTATCCACTAACCTTGCCATCTCTCCGGGATGGGGAGTGATGATCATCTCCCCCCGATAATTGATCATGGGGTCGAGATTCTGGGCGCTGAGATTCAAGCCATCGGCATCCAGCACCATGGGAAGGTCTAATTTATTTAATAGCTGATAGACCAATTCGCCGGTTCTTGTGTGTTGACCCAGGCCGGGTCCCAGGGCAACGACAGTCTGTTGTTGAACATGATTCAGGATCAGTTCGAGATGGTCGATATGCAAATACCCGCTGCCTGCGTCATCAAAAGGCCAGGTAATCACTTCGGTCAATTTGCTTTCAAAAATTGCATCAAGGCTGGATGGAGCACACAAATAGACCAGTCCGGCCCCCGATCGCAAAGCAGACATTGACGAGAGGGAAGCAGCACCGGTGAGCCCTTGTGATCCGGCAATAACCGCCACGGTTCCCACGCGGTTTTTATAGGCATCGGGACTGCGCTGAGGCAGCAACAATCTGATTTCATCCAGCCCGGGTTCAAAGACATGGCTGGACATTGTGCTGATCAGCTCCTGAGGCATACCGATGTCAATAATAACAATATCTCCGGTATATTCCCGACCCGGAGAAAACAGTAAACCCCGTTTTTTTAATGCCATAGTGGCGGTGACCGTAGCGTGTACAGCTGCCCCTTGCACTTGACCGGTATCCGCATTAACACCGGTGGGAATATCCACGGCAATGACCGGAACGTGCAAATCATTTATCTGTTCGGCCGCTTTTTCATACAGCCCGCGCAACGTGCCCTTGACACCTGTTCCCAGCATGGCATCGACAATGAGCTGAGGAGGGCGCGGTTCGGTTTTTGGCAGCTCTTTGATAAAGTCAATGGCTTGTCCCATTTTTTCAATGATTTCAAGATGGGTCAAGGCATCACCTTTGATTTTGTCTCGATCACCCAGGACAAACACACGAACCTGATAACCGGCATTGATGAGATGGCGGGCAACCACAAATCCGTCGCCGCCATTATTCCCCACTCCACAATAGATCCACACAGGATCGTATCCCGGGGTAAGATAGTCAGAGACAAGAGAAAACACCCCTCTGCCAGCATTTTCCATCAATACAACACCGGGAATATTATAATCATTGATCGATGATTTGTCCATTTTCGCCATTTGATCGGCTGTAACAAGGGTATGCATGATTTTAAACCTCGAGTTTTTCCAGAATAATCACAGCAGCAGCAAAAGCGGTGCTGTGCGTAAGGGTAATATGAACTTTTAATGATTCGATATGAGATTTCAGCTCCCCACTTACCTTGACCCCGGGCTTGCCGTTGACATCATTGTGGGTTTCCATATCCTGCCAGTGAAAGGGGGATTGAACATGGGCCGGCAAGGCTTTGATCATAGCTTCCTTTGCAGCAAAACGTACAGCCATGGAAGAGATCGAATCGGCTTTGCGTCGACAATAGTCCAGTTCGGATTTTGTAAACAATCGTTCAACAAAACGATCTCCGCGTCGTGCAACAATATGGCGAAACCGATCGATATCCACCACATCTATACCCATACCGATGATCATTGATATCCTTTCATAAAGACTAAAAACAGGATTTCCAATACAACAAATCAATACAGTTCAAAAGATCTCCGGCACTTTTGATAACAGATAAAGGGTTCAAATCCATTCCCAGCCCTAAAAGAACTTTTACTTGATTGTTAAACAAATTTACGCTATTTTTTTCAAAACCTCAATTTCACTCGGTGCCATGGATCAACCATCTAATACAGACCTCATACAAAAAGCGCTCCAGGGAGATCAAATCGCTTTTTCCGATATCGTGGACAAATATCGCGGCAAAATCTATGGGTTGATTTTGCGTATGATAAAAAACCGCGAAGAGGCAGAGGATTTGACGCAAGAGACCTTTATCAAAGCGTTCAATTCTTTGGCGACCTTTAACTCGGATTATGCCTTTTCAACCTGGCTTTATAAAATCGCAGTCAATAACTGTATCGATCATTTCCGCAAAAAACGGCTCAAAACCTATCCCATTGACACGCCCATACAAGTCAAAGATGGCCAGGTCCAGCGGGATTTTGCGGATCCCCATATGGTAGGCCCGGAAAAAAAACTGATCTCCAAAGAACGAAACATCATGATCGAGGATGCTATTGCCGAACTCCCCGAAAAATACAGGCAAGCCATCATTCTGCGGCACGCGATGGACCAATCCTATGAGGAAATTTCCAAAGAATTGGACATTCCTCTCGGTACCGTCAAGGTGCGCATCTTTCGTGCCCGCGAAATGCTTAAAAAAGCCCTGCGCGATCAATTACGGCCTTGAACCTAACGATCAATACAAAACAACCTGCCACTTCCGGCTCGAAAAATGAGCTCCATACTGTGAGGATACCCTCCTGTGCCCATCTCTTTAGAGAGTGGCTTTCGTCTGTTGCCATTGATCTCGGAAAGCACCTTTACCGACTCGTTGAAATATATCCGGGCTTTTGCCCCCCGTTGATGATCTTTATTGACCAATAAAAGATATGAACGTCGATCCGAATCCTTGAACAGAGAAACAAGGAGCGGAGAACCTTCCACATGATCGATGGGAACCTGATATCTTGCCGCACTTTGCAATGTATCGACATCGCTGTGAAATACAGTGAGCAAATCAAGCGAAGGCATCAAACGATAGATGGGAGCAAGGTTATGATTAAGGGATCTCACCGAAGAATAAACATCCGTCGGCCGCCCTCTTGTATCGACCATACCAAATTCGGCATCACTCAAATCGCTTTCAGCCAGCGAATAAGGATAAAAAATCAATCCTTTTGCACCAAAAGCCAAACCACAAAAAATCTGAAATCGAAGATGAGATATCAATGGCTCGGGATATACACTAAAAGAGGCCGTCAAACAAGTCGTTAAAAAGGGGATCCGGTGTGAATCACTGATTCGTCGAAGCATCTCCAGAGTAACAAAATAATCATCTCGCAGACCAAAATCCTGAATAGGAAAATACATGCAGGCATATTGGCTGGGCCCCAGAGAATCCAAAGCCGCATGAAGATAAGATTCAAACCCTTCACTCCCGGCCATATCCTCAAGAGGAGAGGGAAAAGTGACTAAAACCGGATGAGAAGGATCTTTTTGTTTCAAGGAATCGATCAATAAGGACAAACGGGGATAGAGATTGACAGAAGGAGCATGAATCGGGTAATATCCGGCAAACGCCCGATGCGTGGCATATTTAAACACGACACTGTCCAAACTCATCCAGCTTGAATCCCTCCCCTCGATAAAGCGGGTCAAACGAGAATCATTGAGGTATAACCTTAGGCCGGTGGAATCGGCAACGTTGAGAGCATTCAGGTTCTCTTTTCTTCCAAAGTCGTTAAATGCGCGATTGAAACCGGCCTGACGGAGCATGAAGAAACGTGCTTTGGCCAGCGGGTTTGCATCAGGTCCATATAATGCTATGACGGGAAAAGTAGACTGGGGCAGCGGTTTTTCACAGCCCCAAAATAGGATCATCCCCTGTAACAAACCCATTAAAATGACTCGTATCCGTTGATCCACAGCGGTCTCTTTTGTTTCTGCTCTTCTTACCGTTTCATTACAATATAGCCAAAAATTCAGCCATGATGCAAGGAGAATTTCAAAATTGTAACCAGGGACTATTTTTCATTCCCCCTTGGAAGCATTTGCTAATTTTTGTATATTAAAGTGAACGCATAGTCTCATCATGGAAGGATATGCAATGAATTCAAAATTCCTCAAATGGAGCATGGTATGGTTCATAACCGTACTTTTTTCAAGCTGCGATTCATCCCCGGACAAAAATATCACTGTGTCACCTACCAATCCCTATTATTTCGATTATAAAGGCCAGCCCGTTCTTTTACTCGGCGGGTCGGATGAAGACAATCTTTTCAATCATCCGGCACTATTACAGAAAAATCTCGCTACCCTTGTCGATGTCGGCGGGAACTATATCCGCTGTACCCTTTCCTGCAGAGACTCGGGCAATGTATGGCCTTTTCTGCAAACCGATAACGGGCTCTATGATCTGAACCGGTTTAATCCCGAATACTGGCAACGACTGCAAAATTGTTTGGAACAAGCCGAGCAAAAGGATATCGTCGTCCAGATCGAACTCTGGGCAACCTTTGATTTTTACCGCGAGAACTGGCTTGTCAACCCTTTTAATCCTCTCAACAATATCAATTATGACACCACAAACACGCGGCTCAAGACCAAATGGCCTCATCATCCGGCACGCAAGCCGCAGCCATTCTTTTCAAGCATACCGGATGTCAGTAACGATGAAATTCTACTCAGCTATCAACTCGCATTCGCAGAACAGGTGATGGAAACCTGCCTGGATCATCCGAATGTGCTGTATTGTCTGGATAACGAAACCCGGGCTCCGGCAGAATGGGCATGGTATTGGGCTGAGCAGCTCCATCGTATTGCCGATCAAAACAACAAGACCATCCTGGTCACAGAGATGTGGGATGCACACGATCTGCGTGGTGAAGAGCATCAACGCACCTATATGCATCCTGAATTGTTTTCATTTTTCGATATCTCGCAAAATAACTGGCAAGAGGGCCAGGCCCACTACAATAACGGTCTATGGATTCGACGAGAGGTCATAAAGAATGGCGGAGCCCGACCGTTGACCAACGTCAAAGTCTATCATCGCCGTCATGGAGGATTACCCAATGAACCCAGCGTGGGACTCGATCGCTGGTGGCAAAACATCTTTATCGGCTGCGCCAGCACAAGATTTCACCGGCCACCCGGTGGCACTGGTCTCGACTCGTTATCCCGGCAAGCCATCCGTGCCGCAAGGACCTTTACCGATCAATTCCCGATCTTTGCTACCAGTCCGGCCCCGGAACTGCTGCTTGATTGCCAGGCGAACGAAGCTTATTGTCTCGCATTGCCTGAACAGGTTTATGCCGTCTATTTTCCGTCCGGCGGAGCGGTGAATCTGCAGCTGGAACCTGAAATAGCCACGACTCTTCGCTGGTTCGATCCGCAAACAGCCTTGTTTAAGGATCCTGTTGAAACGCTCGAACGCAAAGAAATTACGTTATCCAGCCCGGATACGTTGCAACCCTGGCTGGTATTGGTGGAACGTATCGACAAATAGCAATTTTTCATATCATACAGAACAGGAGGCCGCATGGCATTGCAACAAAAAGAGGTTCAACAGATTATCGATTTATTAGATCCCTATCTGCAAAACAAATTATTACCGTTTTGGGTCAATAACGCTATCGACCATGAAAAAGGCGGATTTCTTTCCTATTTCGACCGCGATGGCAACCCTACGGGAAAAACCGATAAAACTCTGATTTGTCAGTTACGCATGATCTTTACTTTTGCCAGCGCGCATCGGGCTGGGTATGGGTCAGGAGAATATTTGCAGGCGGCACAGCAAGGCGTCGAATTCGTTATCGACCATTTTTGGGACAAACAATATGGAGGATGGTACTGGATCGCCGATCGCAATGGCACGATCCTGCACGAGAACAAAGTGATGTATGGCCAAAGTTTCGGTGTCTATGCCCTGTCCGAATATGCACTGGCCTCCGGCGATCCGCTGGGAAAAGAATATGCCAATCGCTCATTCGATATTATCCAGCGTAATGCAGCCGAGGCAAGCTCGGGCGGCTATTGGGAGATGTTCAAGCGAGACTGGAGTCTGAAACCCGGCGGTGTCTATGGCGGTGATCGCAAAACGTTTGATGTACATATGCACCTCATGGAAGCCTTTACCACGCTTTATGAGCTCACCGGTAATGTTGTGCATCAACGCAAGCTGGAAGAGATGATTCGGTTACTCACGGGTAAAATGCTTTTCCCGGAATACAAAACCGGTATTGCCCAGTTCGATGTAGACTGGACTCCCCTTCCCGCGATTCTCTTTCGGGATGTGTGGGGTTCGGACCGGGAACCCGATACGGGTGAACGACCCCTGGACAATACCAATTACGGGCATAACATAGAGTTTCTCTGGTTGCTCACCCATGCTTTGAATCTACTGGAACAGGACATCCAACCCTACAAAGCAACTCTCCGGAAAATGGTGGATCAGGCCTTTGAATTTGGTGTAGACTGGGAATATGGCGGGATCTTTGTGGAAGGACCCAACAAAGGACCTGCTGCACAAACTCTGAAAGAATTTTGGCAGCAAGCCGAAGCCTGGGTGGGGTTCCTCGAAGCTTCTCTGGTACTCGAGGACGATAAATATTGGAGTGCTTTTAAACAGGTTTTCGAGTTTGTATGGGACTATGGCATCAATCACAAAGTCGGCGAATGGTATGCATTGCTCGAACGTGATGGCCGGGTCAAATGGGATTATCTTGGTCACGAATGGAAAATTAATTATCATACGGTTCGGGCAACCATTCAAAGTTTGAAACGGTTGAATCAACTGGCTAATAAAGTATCATAATCAAAAGCCTGTCAATCCATTTCAGGG
>CAYNUX010000117.1:0-9831 GCA_964400115.1 uncultured Cytophagia bacterium | reverse complement strand
CATGGAATAATCCATGAGTACAATGTCCGGATGTAACTCTACAGCCATGGCACCATCGCCAACTTGACCGATTATTTCTATATTCTCGTGATCGTGCAACAATACAGCGATTCCTTCCCGGACCAGCTGGTGATCATCGGCAATGATTACACGAATCGGATAGCCATTAGAACCTTTGACTTTATCTCTTTGCCGTTTCATTTGCGATTCGACCAACAAGGGTAAGCGGACCAAAAGCTCGCTTCCCTTGCCGATTTCACTGTTTATTTCGAGCTTGCCCCCCAAAGCTTTCACTCTTTCCTGTATGGAAAACAAGCCCAAATTTACACTGTCACGATCAATCACCGACAACTCTTCGTGATTAAACCCTTTGCCATTATCTCTGACGCATAGAAAAACCGTATCGTTTTCAATCGTGATGGAAACCCATGCAGGTTCTGTTTCAGCGTATTTTGTCACATTGAACAGCAATTCTCGCAATATCCGAAAAAGCAGATGCCTTTGAGAGGAGCGGATCGAATTTGCTTCAGGCAGCGATTTCAGATCGACCCTCAACCCGTATTTTTCATACATATCCGTGGCGAGCCATTCGGCATCGGCTACCAATCCACCATAATCGAGGGATGCTTTTTATTTCTCTTGACGCTCTCTTGTACTTTGAAGACAAATTCGCCCAAAAAGAGATCACCAACATTGATCTGTTGAAGGTCTATTATCTTTTCCTTTACAAATTTTTCCAATGATATGCCTACTCCCTCGGCACGTCGCAGTAACATCTCTTTACTTTCATCAAAGCAGAATATCGTACTTTTTTCGCCTCTGTTTGTTGCTGCCAAAACCAGCTGGTTGGCTAAAATGCTTTTGCCAGCTCCGCTCGTTCCGGTAATCAAACATGTCGTACCGGCCTCCAGACCGCCTCCCAGGAGTTCATCCAGATTCAAATGATCGCTTTTATGGTATTTTTTATAACGATTCAAATTGAAATTGGCTTTCGTTTTAAATGGAATTATAATACTTTTTTTGGTGCACTCTGGCAAACTCTTGCAACCGTTCTGCGATTTGAGGATATTGTTCGATGACATTATTTGTCTCATAGGGATCATTATCCAGATCAAACAAAGCAAAATCGATCTTTTCCTGTCGATAACGGCCCGGTATGCCATCTGCACCGGGAAACTCTAGCGTACGATAGGAATGGGGCAAATGCAGTTTCCAACGCCCGTCACCGCTCATGACCGCTTCAAAGTCCTTTCCCTTGGAAAAAGCATAATATTCGTGCGGATTTTCTGCTCCCGGTGAACCGATGACTAGATCCCAGACATTTTTACCATCGATCTCATAATCCGGCAGAGGCGCTCCGGCCAAGTTACACAAAGTCGGAAACAAATCGATGGAACAAAAGGCATCATCAGAGACAGTATTGGCTTTGATACGTCCCGGATATCTGACAATACAGGCAGACCGGGTTCCACCATCAAAGGAGGTTGCCTTGGCTTCACGATATGGCGTTTTACCGGCATGGTCACCATAACTGACCCAGGGCCCGTTATCCGAGGTGAAAATCACGACGGTATTGTCATCCAATCCATTCTTGTTCAACGCCTTTATGATCTCTCCTACCGACCAATCGAGCTCCATCATCACATCTCCATAGACTCCGGCACCGGATTTACCCGCGAACTTTTCGCTGGCATAAACAGGCACGTGCGGCATGGAATGGGGTACATATAACAAAAAGGGCTCATCTTGATGTCGCTGGATAAAATCCACGGCGTGTTCGGTATACCAGGTCGTCAGCATGGTCTGTTCTTTGGGCGTGACACGCTCGATGGTGATCTCGCCATTGTCCCAGTATTGTAGCGGCTTGCCCCGATAACTCTCGGGATGCACAGGATGGTATTCCCACATGTCATTGGAATACATGAGACCGCATGACTCATCGAATCCTCGCACCGGTGGCCGGGTGTCCTCCTGATCACCAAGGTGCCACTTGCCAAAGACAGCTGTCTTGTAACCCGCTTTTTGCATGGTCTGACCCATGGTTTCAAATTTGGGATCCAAGCCCCTGGCTCTGGGCGGATGCGCACCGAACACCTTGGTCCGGCCCGGATAACACCCGGTCATCAGGGAAGCACGCGAAGCAGAGCAGACTGCCTGAGGCACATAAAACTGTGTAAACCGGCAGCCCTGTTCCGCCAGTTTCTTGACATTGGGCGTCTCATAAGCCGGAGCGCCAAAAGGTCTGAAATCAGACCATCCGGAATCATCGAGAAAAATGATCACAAAATTGGGCGGACCGGCTTTACTCGCACGGGTTTTGCAAGCAAGTCCGGCGCCTGCAACCGAAAGAGCCATGGTTCTTAGAAAATGACGGCGGGTAAGTTGTAATGACATATAGCTCTCCTTGTTTGCGAATACTTTTGACTTTTTGCATCTTGTTTTCATAATCAGTAATCAGATAGCGGGATCGAGGAGACAGCGACTCTGCTAATACCGTCTCTAAATCATCATCATACCCTCCAGAAATAGGTGCATTTCGCAGATCGGGCATCTCTTGGATCTAAAAAAAACGGTGATGGGTCTTTATAGTATAAGACCCATCACCATAGAAAGCAACCAGAAAATCAAAAATGGTCGGGTAAACCGAATCTATTGGAGCAAGAGTATTTTCTTTACAGAACTAAAGTCTCCTGCCTAATCCCGAAGATCCAGATGAGTCAGATGAATCAAATTTTCAATATCATGAGGTATGGTTCCGGTAAAATGATTATGCTTAACCTCTAGCCTGTTCAAAGAGGTCAGCGTATACAACTCGAGAGGCAATTCTCCCTCGAACTCGTTATTGGTTATGTTAAAAATCTCCAGATTCTCGAGTCTTCCCAGTTGTGGCGCAATAGATCCTGAGAATTGATCGGCCCACAAGGTCAGACTACGAAGATTGGTAAGATTATAAAGTTCCGGGGGTAATGGACCGGACAACCGGTTGCTCGCCAGACGAAGACTGGACAAATTAACCAATCGGCCAATATCCGAAGGAATCGATCCGGTCAAGTAATTGTAGCCGAGAACCAGTGATTGCTATTATTTGATCAAAAATTAAAGGGTTCAGTTCTTAATTCCGGGACTGAACCCCACATATCCCCAACTCGGACCTATTCGAAACGAAACCACTCCGGGGGAATGGCCTGCCTGGATAATCCGGGGCCTTTGATGGCAACATTCAATGCATAGCTGCCGCCGGTCTGAAAATAGCCCACTCGAAACCCATGTTCTCCTTTATGCAAATAAAGATCGCCCGATCGTTCGCGCAGCGGATGCCCGCCGTCATTGTCAATCAAAAGACGGTCATCGATTTGCATCCAGCTGCCATCATTAGAGGCGAGAAAAAAAGTATAATTCCCTGATTCCGGGATCTCTATTGTTCCGGAGAATTCTATGGCATAATCAAATTTATCCGGCTCGACAGCCCCCAGATTGAGATCATAGATCTTGCCGCTCCGCTTTGGTTCCAGTTTTTCAAAATCGGGCACACGATCCCAGCGCCCGCGGAAATAGCGATACACGAGTCCATTTACCTCCGGATTCAGCACACTGTACGATTGCGAGCTCGGAAAACCATCATGTAAACCCTTTTTAAAGGCGAGGGCGCGGAGAGTACACGACTTTTCAAGAGGAACGGGATCCGAGTACAGCGCAGAGTGTTCATGCGGCATCGACCCATCCAGGGTATAGCGGATGTCAGCGCCCGGCGTTGGACAGGACAAGCGGATTTCGGTTTTGCCCTGATTAAAAATTACATTTTCATCGGGCGAGATACTGACATTTTCCACCCAGGGTTTGGGAATCAGATCGGGAGTGATACGGGATCGAAAGGTATAGTGACCGGATCCCACCTCGAAAACCGCATGATCTCCTTGCATTCCCATAAACCGTACTGCCGAATTCGCACCTATTTCATGACCTCCTTCCGTGACAAAAGCTCGATCAGCCGTCAGCACAAAAACCCGAGCCCGGGTATTCACCGGAACCGTCACATCTAGTTCATATTGATCATCGTCCACCCGCCATTGAGTGGCGATTTTGCCATAAAGAGTACGGGTACTGGCCTTTGCCCAGCTAAGCTGAGGCGGAATCATGGGTCGAATCGTAAAGCGCTTGAATCCCGGAGCCAGGGCATCGGTGCGTATGCCGGCGATATATCGATAGAACCAGGAATCGATGCTGCCAAACATCACATGATTGTTGGAACCATGACCGTTCCAGTGCTCCGAAAGCGTGGTGCGGTTGCGGGTCATATCGATCCAGCCCGGATAGTCGGGCCGCGTGGCAATGAGCCAGGCGATATCGATGCGGTTTCGTTCGCTCAGGAGCTCCATCAGATATTGGGTCCCTAAAATACCTGTGGTCAAATGACCGTTATGGACATGCAAAATATTGTTCAACAGACGTTTCCAGACCTGACCATCCAGCTCAGCCGGAGGGACACCCAGGTAGAGCGGAAAGAGGTTGGCAAACTGGCTGTTCATCTCATAAAAAGCAGACCCGTTTTCGAAATGAAAGAAATTGACATGATAAGCTTTACGGATTTGACGCACGAGATCCTCATAAACCTCTGCCTCGTGCTCGATACCCAGCGCCTTGGACGCCAGTGTCAGAATCTGGCTGCAATAGAGATAATAACCTGTACTCACTGCAGTATGCATGCCCCTTGACCACCAGCCGGTCTCGTTGGCACTGGCCCAATCACCATAGCGACTGGGGGGCAGTACATGATCCGTGGCCTGAGAGCCCAGATAACTGACATACGCTTTCATGGCCGGATAGTGGTGGGCCAAAAATTCCCGGTCATGATAATGCTTGTAAAAGTCCCAACACATCAGCACATATCCTGCACTCCATGGCGGATCGCCACCTGCGTCGAGAAAAGGCCGGGGAGAGATATGGGGGAGTGCGCCGGTTTCCGGATCCTGTCCCGTGCGGATATCCTCGAGCCATTTTTCATAAAACAGAGCCATATCAAAATTATAGATCGCTTCTTTGGCCGTGACATGTGCATCGCCCAGCCAGCCGAGCCGTTCGTCGCGCTGCGGACAGTCCAGCGGAACGCCCAGGAGATTGCTGCGTTGTGACCAGAGCACACAATCGTGCACGTGTTCGAGTTTGTCATGGGCCAGGTCGAATTCACCGGCAGGAGTGCAATCCGAGTGCACCACGCACCCGACCACCTTATCAGCAGTCAGGTCATCGAGTCCGGTGATCTCGACATATCGAAATCCATGCCAGGTAAACCGGGGCTCATAGATCTCTTGCGCCTCTCCCTTGCAGACATAGATATCGCGAGCCCGTGCCAGGTTATTGCTATGCGGATCGATATGACCGGTTTTGGCATCGAGGTTTTCAGCATATTTCAAAGCGATTCTGGTTCCTGGCTCAGAGTCATCGATGCGCACACGCAGCCATCCGGAGAAATTTTGCCCCATATCCACCACCACAGACGAGTCCAGCCGGGTGATGGATTTGGGCTCGATCTCCTCGACGATTTTTATGGCCGGCATGACCTGTGTCGCCAGTTTACCTCCGGGAGGCTGCACAACAATTGCAGGAGTCCATTCGGAATCATCGAATTGCGGTCGACTCCAACCAGACGGTTCCAGACGTGCATCATAGATTTCGCCGTCATAGATGCAGGCAGACTGAACCGGACCTTTGCTCGCTTTCCAGGAGGCATCGGTGATCACGGTGTCAGTCGATCCGTCCGCATAGGTGATGTGCATTTGCAACATGGCTCGCTTGCTGCCAAACCATTGCATGCGCCAGCTCCACCATTTTTTCAGGGGATTGTACCAGCCATTGCCGACATGGAATCCCAAACCATTTTCCCCTGTGTGCAAAAGCGATGTCACATCATAGGTGTCATAGAGAACCCGCTGGCCATAGTCTGTTTTGGCGGGATTGAGCACTTTATCTCCGACCCGAATTCCGTTGATATAGAATTCATAAAACCCCAGACCACTGGCAAACGCGACAGCGGATTTTATGGGTTTTGAAAGGGAAATATTCTTGCGCAAGAGGAGCGAGGAGGAATCGGGCAAAAGCGATTCGGCATGCTCATTGGCATCGGGGGCATCGTAATAGCCCTTGTCATTTTGAGGGGTTTGATCCTGGCGGCCGATCCATTCGGCACACCATTCCTGCGGATTCAGGATACCGGTGACAAATTGTGAGGGTTCATACCAGTCACTCCAAACAGAATCCTGACTGCATACCCGCACCCGCCAGGTGTAGCGCTGGCCGCTTTCGAGAGAAAGGCCTTTATAGGGGACGTGTATGGAGCGGTCGCTAAAGACGATCTTGCTGTTCCACATATCGGCATGGTCAGGATTCAGCCCTTTGGGTGACCGGGCCACGACAAGGTGGTAGGCGATCTGGTGTTGATCTCGTTCATCTGACTCGAGTTGCCAGCCAAAACGAGGTTGCGGCTTGTTGACCCCCATGGGATGAGTCGCATATTCACATGCTGTTCGGCTGACAACCAGTTTTCCGGATTCTGTTCCGCACGTAAAAAAGAGGGATACTGCAATGATAATGCCTGCCTTGATTCGTCTTTTCATTTCTCTCTCTGGTCAGTTTATTTGCATCTTTTTATTCACCATTTCCTGATAAAGCAGGATGTCGTGATCAGCAAATTGCCAATAGTCAAAGAATTTATGCAAATACCATTCAGCCATTTCATGATCATCCTGGGAAAGGTAAATATCTACTAATAAAACAAGGGTTTTAATATAGTACAAATCAGTGGTAAAGTAAAAGCAAGAATGCTCCAGTATCCGATTACATCGGACAAGTGCTTTTGCATTGTTTCCGGTCTTGTGCAGAAACATCGAATAGTGATAATCATAAACAAGTTTTTCATCATTTAGATAATGAACGGCCTCTGTTTCATGAATCTGAAACCATTCAACTGCCTTGTCCTCCTGACCGAGCTTCATTAATGCTTCAGAAAACAATGTAATTTCGAATTCTGTGGAAAGAGGTGTTTGCATTCGGTTCGAAACAAATGATTCAAGAACAGTTTTATTACAATTTAATAGTGCAAGCCGAACTCGAATAAGAGTATTTAGAGTTTCAATGTTATCCCTGTACTCCTTCTTTTGAGCTGCATTCAATCGATCTACGATATGTTTCGTTCCGGCCACTGCTTCCGCATTATGCATCATATAATACAGATCTGTCAACTCTTGTGAAAAAGCAATGTATTGGTCAAATCGACCACTGCTATAGCTGATATCCCGGGCATTTCCAAATGCCATGACAGCCTTTTTAAATTGACCGGAAAAAATAGTTACATATCCAAGTTTTGCATACAATTCTGCCAAATCCATGGCTTTGACCGGCAAATTCAATGCCTGTTTGAGTGCAGCTTCTGATTCACGAATTTGTCCATCCATGACGAGCGTCTCTGCCAAATGCCCCCAATTGGTTCGCTGCAGAGGAGCAATACTCAGAGCCTTTTTTAAGAATGCAATAGCTTGTGGATACTTTGTATTCAATCGATAAATATTTCCCAAAAGATCATAAGCATTCTCAATGCCCGTCGTATCTCCGCTGGTCTTGATCAATTCCACAACATTTTCGGCCCAATTTTCTGCTTGATCGTATTGTCTGAGCTTGGTGAAAAGATCGGCGACATTGCTATGCGCAGAAATATGCGAGGGTTCTATTGTGACCACCTTTTTCGTAGCTTCGATGGCTTTATCATATTCTTTTTCGACTTCATAAATCAATGCCTCACCCAGATAGGCATCGATCAAATCGGGACAATGATCCAGACAGGCCTGGAAGGCCTGGTGAGCTTTGGCAGGTTTCTCCTCATGATACCCAAGGAAACCTTTTGCCAGGGATTGTTCCCATTCAGGAGCATGCGCGCAATATTGTTTTACCCGATCAAACGCAGCAGATGCTCGATCATGATAATCTTCCCACCTCAAAATGACACCATTGAGGGCATGGGCATAGACAAAGGTACTGTCTATGTTTGTAGCGATCTCTAAACAATCGATCGCTCTTTTAAGATCATAACGCCACCAGGCCTGCTGTCCCTTTTCGAACCAATTCAATGCTTGTAAAGAGTGCGTGCTGATCTCGTATCGTTGAAGATAATACAGTTTTTCTGGTTTATCATGAAAGAGATTCAAGGACGTATAGAGAGTTGAAACAAGCAAAAGGGATACAACAAAAGCAATCCCTGTAAGGAAACGCTTGTCCGTCAGATGATTAAAGGTTGATTTTTTGTTCAAATCGGTCTTGACTGCTTTTATGGATGGGTACCGTTCTTTTGGATCCAATGACAACATCTTTTCCAGCACCCGTTTCCATTTGGCCCGGTCTCCGGAACGTTGCAAACGAACCAAGTTGTGAGCCCTAACACCCGAGGTCACGTGCTCCGAGTTGAGGGGATCACCTGAAAGCATCTTGTAAAAGAGCTTGCCAAGGGATTTGATATCTCTCTGGATGTCTGTTGACGAAACAGAACCGGCATGATCTCTTGTATCCGGGTCGTTCTCGAACCCATCCTTACCCATCTTTTCTGACTCGTGTAAATCCCGATGCCTTTTGGTATAAAAATTAAAATCGGTTATCTTGACAGACAGATCCTTGCAGAGAAAAATATTGTGTGCTTTGATGAATAACGTCTGACCGGATTTATGCGTAACCTGAAAGACATCCAAAAGAATATCAACAATTTTGCGGATATTTTCTCGTGTCAGCATGCCAGAGTCTAGTGCTTCCTGCAGGGTCGGACCCTGCAGATACTCCATAACGATAAAGGGCTGTCCTTCACTTTGATCGATTTCATAAAGAGTACAAAGAGCAGGATGAGTTATGGTGGCAATTCCCAGGGCCCTGTTCTCGAGAATTTTGCCAATGATTTTATTGTCCGGATGACCGGAATGTAAAAATTTAATGACAACCGGACGTAAGAGATGCATATCCTGAGCCTTATAGACAAGGCCTGTTTTGCCCTCTCCCAGCAGCTCTGTCAACCTGTAGTGTTTTATGATCGAACCGGGTTTCAGATTCAAGGATGGTCACCGTTTTGTGTTTGATTATCCACCACTGTTTATCATAAAAATATGTTACAGGTCAATGATGGATTAACGCCCTATGCACACTCGTTCCTGATTAAATAAAATTTGCGTTTCGATTTTTTCCAGTCGCTGCAGCATCTCTTGTTTCTGTTCAACTCCTGGATCTGCATGTTGCCAATGGCGCAAAAAAGATCGAATAACAGAAACGGCCTGTTGGGGTTGCCCGGTTTGCAGATACAAATCGGATAATAACATCTGAGCTTTGTAATAAAACCGGGGATCCATATCCAGGAGTTTTTTGCAATCGAGGATCCTCTGACACAAGGCAATGGCTTGCGAAAATTGATGGCGCCGGGCATAAACTCTGGACTTGTAATAAAGCGCTCTAAAGTTTAAAGGCAGACCCAGATGGTCATTCGGGTGCCAATCAGGATTCCAACCAGCTGTATCACATTGTGCGGTATATTGCCAATATAAAGCATTGCCTTCACTCGATTGAAAATTTTGTGTTTTCAACTCTGCAAAATGCTGGCTTGCCACGCTGCATTCTTTATCCGCCACAGCAATTTTTATCGGGATCAGATGTTCAAGATTGATTCGATTATGCAGATTCAGCTCATAATGAGCAAGAATACGACTCGAGAGATCCTCATATTCGAGATAGGCCTGGGATATCATCCCGTATTGTACATATATATCGATAACAAAATCCATTGCGTCCAGCACACCAGATATATCACCG
>CAYNUX010000116.1:0-9848 GCA_964400115.1 uncultured Cytophagia bacterium | reverse complement strand
CATACGTTCCTGAAACTCTAAACGATACTGATCAAGACTTTGGGATCCTTTTCCTGAGAGCCCGGCCTCGATGATGGAAATCAAAGTCTCGATCTGTTTTGAGGCCACCTTGTGAAATTCAGCGCTATCGATCTTTTCCGAAGGCCGGTGCACAATATGTTGTGCAGCACGAAGCGAGCCCACCTGGCCAGAGTTCAGAGCAGATCCTCCCGGCCGGTAGACACCATGACTCCCATTTACTTCTCCGATTGGGTAGAGATGTTTTATGTTGGATTCCCACCACATATTTCCGGCGAGGCCGCCATTATTATGCTGAGCGCATACCGCGACCTGGAGCGGCTCGGTACGGATGTCAATACCGTTTTTGTCATACAGCTCTATAGCCAAAGGATTCATTTTTTCCAGTCGTTCAATGGGGGTACCAAACAAAGCATCAGAATTTTTTAAATAATTGTACGCCTCTGGCTGCAAATCCTCAAAGACAAATTTTCCGATTCGGGAATCACCTTGTGGATTGCTGCGAAAATCCATGTAAACACGACGCTCCTTGATCACCGTTTCGATATAAACCAAAACATCGATAAGGGATGAACCATAATCAGGTATTTTACGCGGATCAAAAGGCCATTGATAGCCTTTGAGAAAAATGTCTGTTGCCAAAACAGACATGGAAGTAAAGTAATCATTCAAAAATTCACGTTCATCATTTCCCTCATTATCCGTGCTTATATAGCGGGGAATAACCTGCTGATAGGTACCAGATACATTCCAGCGGAATTTGGTGGACGAGAGTCCGTACTGAGATTCGGGGAGATTTCGTGCTTTGGCACCCACCTCCAAGGCCAAACCGATAGCACCGATATGAACGATGGGATAAACAGAGGTTTTATAAATTCCACCCGGCCCCCCTACACCGAAGACAACATTCTCTGCTTGAAAGACCTTTAGACCATAATTGGATTGATGTAACTGTTTTTTATCTATAGCAATCACACCAACGCAGCGGTCGCCTTCCTTTAGTAATGCCACAACATCATGTTCATCAAAAATTGGGATCTCTTTTTCACTCACGGCTCTATATAAACATTCAAACATTTGGCTTGAGGTCCAGGGACCAGCAGATGTCGCTCGCTGCCTGGGATCATGATCGGTTTTGTATCCCACAAAACCACCCAGGCTATTATGGGGAAATTTTACACCGAGCTGAACGAGATGAAAGAACTCTTGTGCCGACATGGTCGCTTCGATCAAGGCAAGATCGCCATGCATGGCACCACCATCAAACAGGGATTTTGCCATATCATAAGGCGAGTCAGGTTCTTTGCCGCTGACAGACAGCTTGTAATATGTTTGCTTGTCAGATCCGGTGTTATTTGAAGTACCGCCTCCGATTTTCTCTGTGATAATGGCAATATTGTTATGGCCGTATTGATAAAGATGCTCAGCACAATTAAGTGAAGCGGCACCACTTCCGACGATGACTGTAGTGAGCTTGTATAAAGGAAATTCTATATCATTGATTTCTATTTTATCTTGTTGCATACGGTTCTCCTGGTTTATAATCGGGGTAAATGAAATCCTCCATCCACATCTATCACCTGACCTGTTGAATACGGTAGATAACCTTTAGCTATTGCAACCACCGCTTTGGCAATATCTTTCGGGTATCCCCATCGTTTTATAGGTAAAAGACCTTCCTCAATGAGTCGATCGTATTTTTCTTTGACCACACTGGTCATATCTGTGGCAATAATGCCTGGCCGAATTTCATATACCAGAATACCATATTCAGCCAGCCGGTCCGCATAGAGTTTTGTCATCATACTAATACCCGCCTTTGACACACAATATTCTCCCCGTGCCGGCGATGACGCATAGGAGGAGAGCGAACCTGTATTGATAATATAAAAAGACCGCTCGGAATATTCTTTTTTCAGTTCAATCATCCAATTCGCAATCTTCTGTGTTAAAAAATAAGGACCCTTGAGATTGATATTCATGACACGATCATAGCTCTCTTCTGTCCCTTGCAAGATATCGGTACGAATCTTTGGTGCGACACCAGCGTTGTTTACCAGCAGATCGATACGCCCGAAAGCTTGCCCAAGATCACGCAGGATTGCCTCGCGTTCATCAGATCTAGAGATATCCGCCTGGATGTAAATCGCCTTGGCGCCTTTCTCGCGCAATTCTTTCAAAGCTCCCTGAACGGATTGCTCTGCATGGACATCGTCAAGGGCGATATTATATCCGATATCAGCCAACGCGCTGGCAATCCCGAACCCAATCCCCCTGGCCCCTCCGGTGACTAGTGCTACAGGTTTGTTCATTATACTCTCCTTGATATTCATCTCTAGGTTCAATATAATATCCATCACCAAGTCTTGCAAGAACTTTTACTTTTTAATAAAGTTTGTAATTTGCTTTTTCGATTTTTTTTTCTATCTTTTATCGGTTTGATCTTTTCACCCTCACGAGTAGGTAAAATGACGAATACTCTATTAGATATTTCAGAGTTTATTGATAACATTCAGCTCAATTTTGGTGGTATTTTTGCACCGGAACGGGATATTGTTATTTCACGCGCTCCTGCACGACTGGATGTTATGGGAGGAATCGCCGACTATTCAGGTTCTATGGTTTTAGAGATGCCCCTAAAGGAGGCAACTTTGGTGGGCATGCAAAAACGGCGCGATCGCAGAATACTCATCAGAACTTTGCATGCTCTTGGAGATGACACACCCAATCTAGCTGAATTTCATCTAGACTCTCTCTATCAAGGCCGGGAATTGATCTCTCTTTTTCGTTTGGGACAAATTCTAAGATCAAAAGCATCTTTGCGATGGGCCGCCTATATTATTGGACTTTTTGCTGTTTTACTACGGGAAAAAAAAGTAGAGTCATTTGAGTACGGCGCAAATATCGGTATTTCTACCCATATTCCACTAGGTTCAGGGATCAGCTCTTCTGCAGCTTTGGAAGTTGCTGCTTTACGAGCACTGGACAAAACATTTGAGATCGGTCTCGATCCCCTGGAAATTCCAACTCTGTGCCAAATCGCAGAAAACAGAGTTGTAGGTGCGGCATGCGGAATTATGGACCAGATGACCAGTGCCCTCGGTCTCAAAGACCATCTGCTCGCCATAAAGTGCCAACCAAGTGATGTCGTTAACAATATCGCAATTCCTCATAATGTGAATTTCGTGGGCATTAACTCGCAAGTCCGGCACTTTGTCGGCGGAAACCAATACCAGGGTACACGAGCTGCAACATTTATGGGACGTAAAGTCCTTTATCGTAAAATGGCTGAAAAAGGTCTGGATCTTCCTGAGGGTAATTATTTGTGCAATATCAATGCAAAAATGTGGCAAAATAAATTGCGAAAGTTGGTGCCTGCGAGGATAAAAGGTCAGGATTTTATTGAACTCTATGAAGCGCATGAAGATTTTACAGAAATACAGATGGAAAAGTCCTATCCCCTAAAAAAACGAACAGACCACCCTATCATGGAAAATTTCCGCACTATGGAATTTATGCAGCTTTTAGAATCTCCGACCCTCGATCATGATACTCTGGTCAAGGCAGGCTCATTAATGTATGATTCCCATACAAGTTATAGCAAAAATGCCGGACTCGGTTGCAAAGAGACAGATCTTATTGTGCAATATGCACGAGAACTGGGTCCGGATAACGGTATCTATGGAGCCAAGATCACCGGAGGCGGAAGTGGTGGAACAGTCGTTTTGATGACGAGCAATGAAAATGATCAAATAAAAAATATTTTTTCCAGATATAAAGATGCCACGGGTGTAATTCCTGATCTCTTTATCGGCTCTTCCGAAGGAGCTGTACATACACCTATTCATGTAATTCAGTTTGGATGATTGCTTATGGACTCTGATTTTTTAACCCGGGCCCTCGGCCAGCTGAAAAAAATTCACCTGGCCATGCAAAAAGTCATCATACAACATGCAGGTTCCAGGGATTTACGGGAACTATCAAATGTTTCCAGGCAAACCGAATCCGATACCATTTATGCTATCGATGAAAGTTGTGAAGAAATTTTATTGTCCTATTGTCATGAATGGGGAAAGCAGGAATGTTTTATTTTAATTGCAGAGGGAATTGGAGAAAAGGGGTTTATCGTTTTTCCCAATGATTGCAATGTTACAGATGCCGATTTTATCCTAATCGTCGATCCTATTGATGGAACACGCGGAATAATGTATGACAAACGCAGTGCATGGATTCTATCGGGAATTGCTCCCAATAACGGTAAAAAGACTTTGTTGACCGACATACAATTAGCAATACAAACAGAAGTACCTCTTTCCAAACAATACCTTGCTGATATGCTTTTTGCCATTAGAGGTCGAGGATGTAAAGGGGAGAGATTGAATCTATTCAATAACGAGCAATACGATTTCTATCCTCGTCCAAGTCAGTCAAAAACGTTGAAACATGGATTTGCCATGCTCACAAAATTTTTTCCAGGCCGAAAACAAATCACTGCTGCCATTGAGGAAGAATTGTTAGCACATTTGGGATTGCTCGAAGACAAAGAAGCCACCTATGTATTCGATGACCAATATATTTCCACGGGTGGACAATTCTACGAACTGGCAATGGGGCATGACCGATTCAGCGGTGACTTTAGGGCGCACCTCATTTCAGCTCCCGACCTACTAGGCAAGCCGCCTGGCATGGCTGCCCATCCTTATGATCTCTGCACAGAGCTGGTTGCCCGGGAAGCAGGGGTGATCATAACAGATCTACAGGGGAATCCCCTGAATGCTCCCCTGGATGTGACAAGCAATATCTCCTGGCTTGCGTATGCTAACCAGGACCTGAAGAACAAAATAGAACCTGTCCTGATCGATTTGCTCAAAGAATATCACATTATTTGAATACATCGCACTCAGGAGGAGATAATTCAATTGCAGACCTCTTTAAAAGGCAAATACGCTCTGATCACAGGCGCCTCTCGCGGTATTGGCAGGGGAATCGCCAGAGAATTTGCTCAGTCAGGAGCACGCGTTGCCTTGCATTACAACAAAAATAAAAACGCCGCATTAAAATTACAAAAAGAACTGGGAGATGAACATCCGCTGGTTCAAGCCGATTTGAGTGATCCCCAAGCCATTGAAAACCTGGTAAATGATCTTTCACAGTTCTTTCCTCGCCTTGATGTCCTGGTCAATAATGCGGGGGTATTTTGGGAAAAAGAAATCAATCAACACAATTATAACGATTGGCAACAGAAATGGAATGAAACCATTAACACCAATCTTATGGGCCCCGTTAATTTGACCTTTTTGATTTCTGTACTCATGAGGAAACAAGGGGGTGGTAAAATAATCAATATTACATCGAGAGGTGCCTTTAGAGGAGAACCTAAAGCCCCGGACTATGGTGCCAGCAAAGCTGCGTTGAATTCTTTTAGCCAGTCCATGGCCCTGGCTCTGGCCCAGGACAATATTTTTGTATATGCCATAGCACCAGGGTGGGTTGAAACGGATATGGCAAAGAATTTACTTGAAAGCGATCAGGCCAGTGTGATCAAATCCCAGAGTCCACTCAATCGAATTGCTTCAACCAGAGAAATAGCCAGAATCGTCTTGTTTCTCGCGGCTGATCAAACAGAATATCTTACCGGCAGCATCATAGATATCAACGGCGCAAGCTACCTTCGTAACTGATCAAATGGTAGCCCGAATATACAAAGCATAAAGGACGCACAACGCCCCTGACAAAAAAAGCGTTGGAATATCATTAAATCAGGCAGAAATGGGCTTATGGTAAAAAAAGCAATTATTACGGCTGCAGGCAAAGGAACACGCTTATATCCCGGCACAAATGCTGTTCAAAAAGAACTGTTTCCACTTGTCGACCTTGATGGTATTGCCAAACCAACCATCCAAATCATTGCCGAACAGGTTCTCGCAGCAGGTATTGAAGAAATCGCCATCGTGGTCCAACCCGGAGAAGAAATAGCTTTTCAAACCCATTTCCAGGGTCTCACGGAAAGTGCAAAGCAGTCATTTACAAACAAACGTTGGGGACTCAAGCAATCCGATACCCTGGATCGTTTGAAACAAAAAATCACCTATATCCATCAAACTCATCAGGAAGGATATGGCCATGCAGTGCATTGCGCTAAAGAGTGGGTCGGAGATGAACCCGTTCTTTTGATGTTGGGAGACCATGTCTATATCTCGCATCTCGAGTCCTCATGTGTACATCAGATCTTGTCCGGTTTTGCAAAATATCAGCAGTCAATATATGCAGTCAAACGCACTCCTGCTGACCGGCTCTATTTATTCGGCACTGTTACAGGTACTCTTGTTGACAAAGATCCTGGAGCTTATCAATTGACCAAAATTACCGAAAAGCCGGATGTTACCTATGCCAGACAACATCTGGAGACACCAGGATTGCCTGAAGGCTGGTATTTGACATTTTTTGGGTTGCATGTATTGACCCCTATGATTTTTACGATTCTCACAGAGCATATTGAAAAAAATATTCGTGACAAGGGTGAGATTCAATTGACCACTGCTCAGGCAGAACTCTGCGAACGGGAGGGAGCAGTGGGGTTAGAAATACAGGGAGACCGGCTGGATATGGGCACTCCTTTAGGCTATCTGGAAACGATATTTGCTTTGGCCAACCACGGTGCATTTTCCCGTGAAATCCAATTTCTGCTACAGAAGGCAACCTCGCCGCAAAAAGAGCCAAATTAGCACCGTTGGTGTTGCCTTAAACAAAATCCGTTAGATTTCTAAAAACAGGATTGCCAATATGATCAATTTCTTGCTAATCATCTTGCTTTGTTATCTGGTTGGCGCTTTTCCTACCAGCATCGTTACTGGCCGATTGCTAAGAGGTATTGATATCCGTGAGCACGGATCAGGAAATGCAGGAGGAACCAATGTTTTCAGAGTCCTGGGCTGGAAACCAGGATTATTTGTCATGCTCTTTGATGCCTTTAAGGGTTTTGTTGCAACCTTTTGGCTCTCCCGATTGGCGTTTGGAACGATCTCATTGACAAATGAAAGTATTATGTTACTTTGTGGAACAGCAGCTATTGTCGGCCACATCTGGACTGTTTTTGCTCATTTTAAAGGTGGCAAAGGAGTAGGAACCGCTGCGGGCATGTTGGTGGCGCTATATCCGCTGGCTCTGCTCATCTGTTTGGCGATCTTTTTCATCGTTTTTCTAACGACCCGAATTGTTTCAGTAGGATCCCTGTCAGCTGCAATCGCCCTTCCGATTGTTCTTACGCATTTCCGCACGGTATTTGATAAACCTGTATCCAATGTTCTCTATGTTTTTAGTTTCTTTGCTGCCGCACTTATCATCTTTACGCACAGGTCAAACATTAAACGGCTTTTAGAGGGTACAGAAAACCGTTTCAGAAAATCAAAAAAACATGAATGACCAGGTATACATTCACTTTTTGGGAACGGGAGCTTCTGTTCCCTCTATGAAAAGAGGCTTGCCAGCTGCAGTAATCATAAAGGATCAAATCGGAATTTTACTGGATTGTGGTGAAGGAACACAGTTAAAGCTGTTACATGCTGGAATCTCTGCATCCAAAATTCGCTATATTTTTTTATCTCATTTACATGGGGATCACTTATTCGGCCTGCCCGGTTTCCTGACCTCGCAACAGATGTTCCAACGCATCCATCCGCTCACCCTTTTTGCTCCATCTGGCATAAGGTCATTCTTGGATTGCCTCATGCAAACAACCGGATTTAACCCAACCTTTCCCTTTGAACTCGTAGAACTAGCTGCAGACGAATCCGGTTCTTTGAACTTTAATGATTTCAACATCTCATATCAACCGCTCGACCATAAGAGCCCCTGTCTTGGCTACCATTTTAAGGAACATCACAAACCCGGTAAATTTAATTCGGAACGCGCAAAAGAATTGGGAATACCACATGGCCCTGAAAGATCCCGCTTGCAGAATGGAGAGGCTGTAAAACTCGGCGATGGTCGAATTGTAAAACCGGAACAAGTTCTGGAATCCCCAATTCCGGGCCGAACGATTACTTATTGTACAGATACACGTCCTTGTGATGCAGCTATTGAATTGGCACGAGAAAGTCAGATATTGATTCATGATGCAACTTTTACCGAAAGGCATAAAGAACGTGCATTTCTAACCGGTCATAGTACATCATTGCAAGCAGCATTGATCGCTAAAAATGCAAACGTTGAAAAATTGTATCTCTGGCATTTGAGTATGCGACTCGATAAAGAGGGTGAACAACAGAGCTTGAGAGAAGCGCGGTCTGTTTTTCCTGAAACCTTTATCGCTCAAGATTTGGATTCAATATGCCTCAATCGACCTCAACAATGAAACTCGTTTCATTCCTGTTATTCGGACTGATCGGTATTTCTTTTGCGTCAGTATTGATCAAGCTGTGTGCTGCTCCGGCACTCACGATTGCATTTTATCGTCTGTTTATCGCAACGTTGTTTTACACTCTTTTGGCCGAGATCAAAAGTTTACGACCGAGCACAGGACCTTTTAAAAAGAAAATGCTTTTATCGGGACTCTTTCTTGCCCTTCATTTCATCACATGGATCACATCCCTTCAATATACATCGGTGATCAGCTCTGTGGTAATCGTGCAAAGCTCACCGCTATTTGCCGCCATTGCCAGTGCATTAGTTTTAAAAGAGTTGCCCGGTCGAAAAACATTAATAGGATTGGGATTTGGAATCGGTGGTATGGCGGGTATGGCTGTTGTCGATTTAAATCAAACCGGTTCCAACCTGATCGGAAATATTTTGGCTCTTGCAGGAGCCATTTTTGCCGCAGCATATCTCATAATCGGGCGCTCGATTCGAGCGCATATGGATACCATTAATTATGTAAAATGGGTTTACGGATCGGCAGCGGGGTGTGTATTGGTTATAATCTTTTTTACATCCACACCTCTAACCGGTTTTACACCTCAAACCTGGTTAATTTTAATGGCAATTGCCGCTGGGCCCCAAATTGTGGGTCATACCAGCCTGAATTATGCTTTGAAACATTTAACAGCAATAACCGTTTCACTATTCACACTCGCAGAACCTTTCGGCGCGACGCTGTTGGCGTTTTTTTTGCTAGGGGAACAACCTTCCCCCTTGAAAATTGTATGTGGAGTGATTATTTTATATGGTATTGCCCTGGCAATCCTTGGAGAAAAAAGGAATATAGAGCAATAATAACTGTTTATTAAATAGCGGCAATTCTTTTAACAAAACCTCGGTCGCAATAGTTATGGAAAAATCCAAAAATACATTATACCCGCTGCATATAATATATGCTGGGCATTCCAACTGGGAATTGGTTCAAAAGACTTTTACCCCAATAAAACCCTGGCACCTATCGCGATTAGACGATGAACCAAGTGAGAATCTCACGATCACCGATCCAATAATCGTGATTTCTGATCAAGATCATCAACGATATCCTGATTGGTTGAATGGTTATAATATTCCATCTGAGCTAATGGTGGCCGAAATCGTACTCGTTCCGGAAGCTCAAAAAGTACCCTATAACTTTGAACAACACACGGACACCCTGTCTCCGCCATTTTCCAGCTGGCAACTTTTGCAGTCGGTTCACCGGTTAATGTCCATTATTTACATGGAACGACAAGTCGATCAATTGCAAACGCAGCAAAAACATCACACCAAAGAGCTCTCCGAACTGAATCAAATCGGCGTTGCACTTTCTTCAGAGAGAGATCAGGATGTTCTATTGGAAATGATACTTACAAAAGCCAGAGAAATCACCGCAGATCGGAAGAGCACACGTCTGAACTCCAGTCACGTGAAACGAT
>CAYNUX010000115.1:0-10085 GCA_964400115.1 uncultured Cytophagia bacterium | reverse complement strand
CTGGTTCGTCATGAACAGGGCGCCACACATATGGCAGAAGGATATGCCAAAGCATCCGGAAAACCCGGTGTTGTGCTTGTCACATCCGGCCCCGGTGCCACGAACACAGTCACCGGTATCGCCGATGCCTATATGGATTCGGTGCCTATCGTTGTCTTTACAGGCCAGGTTCCTGGCCATCTCATCGGCAATGATGCCTTTCAGGAAGCCGATACCATTGGTATCACACGCTCGATCACCAAATGGAGTTTCCTGGTTCGGGATATTAAAGAGATGGCCCCCGCGATTCGTAAAGCCTTTCATATTGCCACCACAGGCAGGCCAGGACCAGTGGTTATTGATATTTGTAAAGATGTGGTCATAGATTCCTGCGAGTTCAATTATCCCGAAGAACTGGATATCAAAGGATACAAGCCCCGTATGACAGGACACCATGTGATGCTTAAAAATGCAGCACAAGCCATAAAAAATGCCAAACGACCTCTGATCTATGCAGGGGGGGGCGTTATTTTGTCCGATGCCGCTCCGGTTTTGACCCAATTGGCCCGGACCACAAATATTCCGGTCACACTGACTCTGCATGGGTTGGGCGGATTTCCGGCGAGCGATGAGCGATTTCTCGGCATGCTGGGAATGCATGGAACGTTTACTGCCAATCAGGCGGTAAACGAATGCGACTGTCTGATCGCTATTGGTGCCAGATTCGATGACCGTGTCACCGGTAAAACTCATGAATTTGCCAAAAAAGCAACAAAATTGCATATCGATATCGATCCGGCATCGATCAACAAAAACGTCCAGGTCGATTACCCGATCGTAGGCGATGTTAACAAAACGCTCGAATTAATGCTGCAACATTTTGATTCTTCTCTCGAAATTGAACCGTGGTGGGATCAAATTCGTGGATGGCAAAAACAATGCCCTCTGGAATATCCTACAAAAGATACATTTTTGCGGCCGCAACCCATACTGCAAAAATTATCCGCGATCGTAAAAGGAAATGCAATTGTGACCACCGATGTCGGTCAAAACCAAATGTGGGCTGCCCAGTATTTCGATTATGAACAACCCCGCACGCACATTACATCAGGCGGATTGGGCACAATGGGGTTTTCATTACCTGCTGGTATCGGTGCGGCGTTTGCACGAAAGGATAAACCGGTAATATCCATTTCGGGAGATGGTGGTTTTCAGATGAATATTCAGGAACTGATCACTGCTGCTTACTATAAACTGCCTATAAAATTCATCATTTTCAACAATAGCTATCTGGGTATGGTTCGACAATGGCAAGAGTTGTTTCATGCGTCCCGTTTTTCTTTCACCGATTTGAGCCAAAGTAATCCGGATTTTATCAAAGTCGCTGAAGGGATGGGATGCTATGCTCGTCGTGTGATTGCCCAAGAAGAGGTTGATGACGCTTTGCAGTGGGCCATGAGTATCAATGACAAACCCATAGTTCTCGAATTTGTCACGGTCAAAGAAGAAATGGTTTTTCCTATGGTGCCCAGTGGCGCTGCGGTCAGTGATATGATATTAAAACGACTTGATCCTGAAGAATTTGATGTCTAAATTTAAAGACCATTTTGCAGTTGTAAACAATATGACGATTAATAACAGCGGTATCTATTGTATGAGGTTAAACCATGTCGGAGAAACAACCCAAAACACTGTTTGAAAAAATCTGGGATCAGCACGTGGTTTCGGAAGAGCCCAATGCGCCAGCAATCCTGTACATCGATCTGCATCTGGTGCATGAAGTCACCTCGCCGCAGGCATTTCAGGGATTGCGTGATAAGGGCTTAAACGTCAAGCGGCCGCAACAGACGGTCGCGACCATGGATCATTCCATTCCCACAACAGATCCAAACATTCCGCTGTCCGACCAGCTTGCGGCGGCTCAGATTGCCAAGCTTGAAGAAAACTGTAAAGATTTTGGCATCCCGTTGCATGGCTACAAATCGGCCAGCAGAGGAATAGTGCACGTCATTGGGCCTGAGCTGGGCCTGACACAGCCGGGCATGACCATTGTCTGTGGTGACAGTCACACAGCGACGCATGGGGCATTTGGTGCACTTGCGTTTGGTATCGGCACCAGTGAGGTAGAGCATGTGATGGCTACCCAGACTCTTTTGCAAACAAAACCAAAAACCATGCGCGTCAATATAGATGGAGAATTGAAAAAAGGTGTCACATCAAAAGACATTATTCTTGCATTGATTGCCAGAATGGGTGTGGGTGGAGGAACCGGACACGTACTTGAATACGCAGGCGCAACAATACGGGGGCTCGATATGGAAGCTCGCATGACCATATGCAACATGAGCATTGAAGCGGGTGCCCGCGCCGGAATGATCGCTCCGGATGACAATACATTTGAATATATCGCAGGCCGGCCTCTCGCTCCTCAAGGACAAGCCTGGGACAAAGCATTGGATAACTGGAAAAAGCTCCCCAGCGATCCGGAAGCCAGCTTTGATAGTGAGATCGATCTCAAGGCCTCTGATCTGACTCCTATGATCACCTATGGTACAACCCCGGGCATGGGAATACCGATAAATGCGCCGATCCCACGAATTGAAGATTTCAAGACGGTTAGCCAACAAAAAGCTCTGGCCAAGGCCCTCGATTATATGGGATTAAAATCCGGACAATCGCTTTTGGGACAAAAATTGGATGTCGTCTTTATTGGTAGTTGCACCAATTCAAGGATCAGTGATCTTTGGGCTGCAGCCGACATTCTCAAAGGTCAAAAAGTAGCTCCCGGCACAAGGGTTATGGTCGTACCCGGATCCCAACAGGTCAAAAGGCAGGCAGAAGCAGAGGGCCTGGATAAAATATTCATTGAGGCTGGTGCAGAGTGGCGCGAGTCTGGCTGTAGTATGTGCATTGCAATGAATGATGACAAATTGCAACCGGGGCAATATGCAATCAGCACCAGTAACCGCAATTTCGAAGGCCGGCAAGGCAAGGGCGGCCGTACCTTTTTGGCCAGCCCGATTACGGCAGCTGCAAGCGCCATTTTTGGCAAAATTACCGATGTGCGAGAATTAGCGAGTTAGGAGGTTAACTTGGAACCCTTTAAAGAATTGACGAGCACGTTTGTTTCGATCCCTGCTAATGATATCGATACAGACCAATTGATACCCGCCCGCTTTCTCAAAGTAACAGACAAGGCGGGGTTGGGGGATAATTTATTCTATGATTGGCGATATGATCAGGATGGGTGTCCTAAACCGGAATTTATACTGAATCAGCCCAAAGCTCAACATGCCAAGATCTTGGTCGGAGGAGACAACTTTGGCTGTGGTTCCAGCCGGGAACACGCACCCTGGGCGTTGATGGGGTATGGGTTCAAAGCAGTTATCAGCACCGGTTTTGCTGATATTTTTCGCAACAACTCTTTAAAAAACGGCCTCTTGCCCGTCATTGTGGATGAAGAGACGTTGTCTGAATTGCACGAGTTGGCAGAAAAAGATTCTGATGCCAGGTTAAAGATCGATTTATCCTCCCAGATCCTGGAACTCCCCGACGGAAAAACCGTTGAATTTCCCATCGATACGTTTTCAAAAACGTGTCTGCTGCATGGGATCGATCAACTGGGCTATCTGCTCAAGCATGAATCCGAAATCGAAAGCTATGAAAAAAATCACCCCCCAAGGGTGAATACGAAAAAAGCGATTGCATAAAAAAAAGGCTGTCATAAGGACAGCCTTTTTTTTTATGCAATCGATAGTAAAATTATATCAGGAATTTTTCAGATACCTGTCAATTCCTTCTGCCATCTGGCGGCCTTGATGCAATGATCGTACGACCAGGGATGCACCCATCACAGAGTCGCCTCCGGCAAAAATTCTCGGCACAGATGTCATAAAATTATCATCGACACAAACATTGCCGCGTTTATCCAGTTTGATATTTCCATCGAGCACAAGCGGTCCGTGTTCCATATGAATAAAACCCATAGCGAGCAAAATCATGTCGGCAGGAATTTCAAATTCTGAGCCGGGAATCTCTTTGAATTCTCGCCGGCCATATTTATCAGCATCTGTCCATTCTAATTTGATTACCTTGAGACCATTTACCTGACCGTTTTGGCCTTGAAATTCTTTGGTCAGAATGCTAAAAGACCGGTTACATCCTTCTTCATGCGAAGAGGTGATTCTAAAAACCAGCGGCCACACAGGCCAGGGGTTATTAGGGGTTCGCACCTTTGGAGGCACCGGGAGCAATTCGATCTGTTCAATACTGGCCGCGCCCTGTCGTTTGCTTGTTCCCACACAATCTGAACCGGTATCTCCACCACCCAAAACAATAACTCTTTTGCCTTTTGCCGTCAGTTCTTTCTCGCCATTTACGGCCAATCCGGCGATACGACGATTCTGTTGCGTAAGAAAATTCATAGCAAAATGAACTCCGTCCAGATCACGACCGGGGACATCCAAATCACGGGGTATGGTGGAACCCGCAGTGATGGCCATGGCATCAAAAGAGTTCATCATGTATTTCAGCGAAAGATCGATTCCCGCATCGACATTGGTTTCAAACTGTACACCTTCGGCTTTCATTTGCGCCAGCCGGCGATCGATAACCCATTTTTCGAGCTTAAAATCGGGAATACCATAGCGCAAGAGGCCGCCAATACGATCGTCACGTTCAAAAACAATGACCTGATGACCTTTTCGGGCCAGTTGCTGGGCCACGGCGAGTCCCGCCGGGCCAGAACCAATCACAGCAACTCGTTTGCCGCTTTTAAAGTCGGCGGGTTGGGGCTCGACCCACCCTTCTTCCCAGCCCCGTTCGATAATGGCCAACTCGATCTGACGGATACTTACAGCGGGTTGATTAATAGCTAATGTGCAGGCAGCCTCACAGGGAGCCGGGCAGACTCGACCGGTGAATTCCGGAAAATTATCCGTGGAATGCAGTACCTGTAATGCCTGCTTCCAATGACTGCGATAAACCAGATCATTCCAATCCGGGATCCGGTTCTGAGTGGGACATCCATAGGTATGGCAGTGCGGTACGCCGCAATCCATACAGCGGGCAGCCTGCTTTTTCAGCGAATCTTCTTTAACCGGTATCTCAAATTCTTTAAAATCTTTGATTCGTTCTTCGATCGGACGCTTGATAGGGTCCTCTCGTTTATATTCAATGAATCCATTTACTTTACCCATTATATACCTCCTCTGTCGCCGATACCGTCTCTTCGTCGCGATCCTCTTCCATTTTCATTCTCTCGAGAACCTTGCGATAGTCAATAGGCATGATCTTGACAAATAACGGCAGATAGGTATCCCAGTTTTCCAATATCATTTTGGCCTTGGGACTGTTTGTATATTTGTAATGATTCTCGATCATGGTTCGTAGTTCAGTCTTGTCAGAAGCATTCCAGACACTCTCAAGGTCAACCATGTCGAGATTACATCTGGTATCAAACATTTCCGTCTCGTCAAAAATATAGGCGATTCCACCACTCATGCCAGCGGCGAAATTTTGACCCGAAGGACCAAGAACAACCACTGTTCCTCCGGTCATGTATTCACATCCATGATCTCCAACACCTTCTACAACGGCCTTGGCGCCACTATTACGAACTGCAAACCGTTCCCCGGCGAGCCCGTTGATAAAAACTTGTCCACCAGTGGCCCCGTAAAGCACCACGTTTCCGACAATGACATTTTCATTAGGAACAAAAGAGGCGCCTTTTGGGGGTACCACGACAATCTGTCCACCGGACATTCCTTTGCCGAGATAATCGTTGCAATCACCACGGATGTTAAAACTGATTCCCGGAGCTAAAAACGCACCAAAACTTTGGCCGGCCGAACCCGAAAAATCAACCATAATGGTATCTTTGGGTAATCCTTTGGAGCCGAATTTTTGCACCACTTTTCCGCTCAGGGTGGCCCCGACAGTTCGGTGCACATTGCGTATTTCTTTGTTAATTTTGATCCGTTTACGGGTTTTGAATGTCTGATGTGCTTGCTCGATCAGTTGATAATCCAAAGCATCCTGGTGATTGGGTTCGGGGAGTTTTAAGCAGCGCAGTGCAGTCTGTTCTGCACCGGGAACACTTTCAAACAGAGCTGAAAAATCAAGGTGTTTGGCTTTCCAATGATCCACAGCCCGATTTGTATCCAGTACTTCAACCCTGCCTACCATCTCATCGACGGTTCTGAATCCCAGCTCGGCCATGTATTCACGGAATTCCTGCGCGATAAACGTTAAGAATCGCTCTACATAATCAGGATTCCCCGTAAAACGTGAGCGCAATGTGGCATCCTGAGTGGCAACGCCGACCGGACAAGTATTCAAATGGCATTTGCGCATCATGATGCATCCCAGTGAAATAAGAACTGAGGTACCAAACCCAAACTCTTCAGCACCCAGCAGGGCTGCAATAGCGAGGTCTCGCCCGGTTTTCAGTTGCCCATCGGTCTGAATCTTGATCTTGTCGCGCAATTGATTGGCGATCAAAGCCTGTTGGGTTTCCGCGACTCCGAGTTCCCAGGGCAATCCGGTATGTTTTATCGAAGTCAGGGGAGACGCTCCGGTACCGCCATCATGGCCGGAGATCAGTACCAGGTCAGCCTTGGCCTTGGCAACACCGGCAGCAATCGTACCCACCCCCACTTCCGATACCAATTTTACCGAAACCTGGGCATTCGGATTTGCAGCCTTGAGATCGTAAATTAGCTGTGCCAAATCCTCGATCGAATAAATATCATGATGAGGGGGTGGTGAGATCAGGGTGACCCCTGGCGTGGTATGGCGAACCCTGGCGATCTCCTGGCTCACTTTATGTCCGGGCAACTGCCCCCCTTCACCGGGTTTGGCTCCCTGAGCAATTTTTATTTGCAGTTCATCAGCATTGATCAGATATTCTGTGGTCACCCCAAACCGGCCTGAGGCCACCTGCTTGATGCGGGAGCGCTTGCTGTCTCCATTGGGAAGCGGGATATAGCGCGCAGGATCTTCACCGCCCTCGCCGGAATTGCTTCTGCCGCCTATACGATTCATGGCAATGGCCAGAGCTTCATGAGCCTCTTTGCTGATGGATCCGTAAGACATGGCCGCGGTCACAAATCGCCGGGTAATATTTTCCACCGGTTCGACCTGATCGATAGGTATCGATTCTCGTTTTTTTAAGATGAACAAACTGCGCAAAGTCGCCCTTGCAGAAGAGTGTTTTTCAATAATTTCCGTGTATTCCTTGAATGTATCATAGTCGTTATTACGCGTAGCCATTTGCAATTTGTATATCGCATCAGTAGACCACATGTGACGCTCACCATTAATTCGAATATGGTAATCGCCGCCAGGCTCGAGAAGCTGCTCAGGCTTGGAAACCTCCGGGAATCCTCGTTTGTGACGCTCGAGTGTTTCATTGGCAATCTCGTTCAAGCCGATACCTTTGATGCGTGAGGCAGTACCTGTAAAATAGTTCTCGACCAGTTCGCTATCCAACCCTACAGCTTCATATATCTGAGAACCGAAAAAACTGTGAATCGTGGAAATACCCATTCGACTTATGGTTTTAAGTAATCCTTTTTTAACGGCTGTAATATAAGAATCCATGGCCTCTTCGGGAGTGAGTTTGACCTCCAGCATACGCTCTTCGGCCAGCTGTCGTATGGTATGAAACGCCACATAAGGGCTGATCGCATCGACACCATAAGCGATGAGCAGACAAAAATGCATCACTTCACGAACCTCACCCGATTCAACAATGATTCCGGCTCGTGTTCTCTTGCCTACACGAATAAGATGATGATGCAAACCAGACGCGGCGAGCATAACCGGAACGGCACAGTGATCTTTGTCCAGATTACGGTCAGTCAAGACCAACATGGTGGCGCCTTCATCCAGAGCATGTTCGGCCTGTGCAAAGAGATGATGCATTCCTTTTTCCAGATTACCGGGTTTTCCGTCGGCAGAGAAAAGAATATCAATATCTTTGGCCACAACATGCGGATGATGGGCATCCCGGATTCGTGCCATATCCGCAGGAGTGAGAATCGGATGGGACAACTTGAGTCCCCGGTACTGGCCGGGATCTTCGACGAGGATATTGCTTTCGTGACCGACAAAACTTTCCAGGGACATGACCAATTCTTCGCGCAACGGATCGATTGGTGGATTGGTCACCTGAGCGAACAATTGCTTGAAATAAGCGAACAATAACTGAGGCCGGTCTGAAAGGACGGCAAGCGCTGCATCATTACCCATAGAACCTATTGCTTCCTGTCCACGAGAGGCCATTGGCCCGATCACCATTCTTAGCTCTTCCTGCGTATATCCGAATGTATGCTGTAAAGAAACAAGTTGTTCCTTTTCAAAAGGAGGATTGTGAGAAGGTGTAAACAATCCGCGCAATTCTGTGCGATTGTTTTTAATCCAGCGCCTGTAAGGCCTGCGCCGGGCGACTTTGGCTTTTATCTCATGATCGGGGACCACACGGTTCTGATGCATATCCACCAGAAACATCTTGCCCGGCTGTAACCTGCCGCGGCGTTGAATCCGTTCACCCGGAATTTCCAGCACACCGGTTTCGGAGGCCATGATGATCAAACCATCTTTGGTAATGGTATAGCGGGCAGGGCGAAGGCCGTTTCGATCCAGAGTCGCGCCGATAAATCGGCCGTCAGTAAAAGCCACAGCAGCCGGGCCATCCCAGGGCTCCATCAAGGCTGAATGAAATTCGTAAAAGGCTCGTTTATCTTCGGACATGCGAACACGCGGACCGTGCGCTTCGGGAATCATCATCATGATCGCATGGGGTAAGGATCTTCCTCCCATCACCAGCAGCTCCAGAGCATTGTCAAAAATAGCAGAGTCACTCCCTCCGTCGATAATGATGGGTTTGATTTTTTCCACATCATCCCCGAACAACTCGGTAAAAAGATTCGGCTCCCGCGAACGCATCCGATTGATATTGCCGCGCAAGGTATTGATCTCGCCATTATGAGCAAGAAAACGAAAGGGCTGTGCCAATTGCCAGGTGGGCCAGGTGTTCGTGCTGTACCGTTGATGAACCAATACATAGGCACATTGAAAATCCGGACTGGCCAAATCTGGAAAATATTCTTCGATTTGGGATCCGATTAGCAGCCCTTTATAAACGATATTGCGTGAAGACATGCTGGCGATATAGAACTGACTGGTATCTGCTGACCAGGAATCGATCTCCTTTTCAATGACGCGACGTATAACATAGAGCTTGCGCTCAAAGGCATCAAGATTGATCCGGCCGCGTCCGATGATCAACTGATATTGTAAGGGTTCGGTTTGCAGCGCCAGATCGCCCAGTTTTTTATTCTGTGTGGGTACCTGTCGCCATCCCAAGACCTCTGCTCCTTCATGTTCGACCACACTTTCACAAACCGTTTTGCACTGCTCTAAAAGTTGAGTTTGCTGGGGCATGAATACCATGGCGATGGCATACTCGCCCAATTCCGGTAACTGTAATCCCATATCGTGGCTGACAATCCGAAAAAAGCGGTCCGGCATCTGAAACAGTAATCCGGCACCATCACCGGTGGCCTTATCACCCCCTACGGCGCCGCGATGCTCCAGATTCACCAATATACGGATGGCCTGAGTGACCATTTCATGATCTGATTTTCCTTCAATATTTGCAATAAAACCAACACCGCATGCATCATGCTCATACTCGGGCCGATATAATCCATGAGCTCGGGGAAAACCGGCTGCATTGGTTAATTTTGAATTCATTAAACCCATATTCAAATCCCATCATATAATTTTGACACCCAAAGACAGATCACCATCTGACTCTAATGGTCACTAAAGAATCAAAAAATGAATCAAAGGATAATCTGACCACGCTCACACGACGCGGTCAATTCAAGAGGCAAGCGCCGTGTAGCGGTTCAATCGTTCCACATCCGCGAGATCCGGTGCAGGGACTGAAAAGATAAAACAAGGTAAACTTTTGTTTATTACTAAAAGCCATAAAAGAACTTGCATTAATTAGGCAAATTAAAAATAACTCTAATTAATTTAATAAATAAATCGATTTCTATTATAAAAATCAAGTAAATTTTCCGTTTTCCTTTATC
>CAYNUX010000114.1:0-10175 GCA_964400115.1 uncultured Cytophagia bacterium | reverse complement strand
ATCAGTTATCTTTTAGTCCTGGGTTTTTGTGTGCAAAGTAAATCGGACGAATTGAGGATTCGCTATAAATACCGGTCCTTGATCATGAGAGGCAAAATTTTTCTCGCAAGACAGGCCGCTACGAAATTGATTGGGCCGGACTGTGCCTATCACCTCTATTCATACGATTTTCCTGCTGTGGAAAAATTAAAAAGTGAATATGAAACACAAAAAAAGGCACAGAATAGGGACTCTAAACAGAAAGAAATTTGAAAGTTGTCCATTTTTTCTTATTTTAATAAGAACTTTTAGACTGAACACAACGTAAAAGATTTAGATCATTTTAGCCAGGAGTACGGGTCATGCAATCGATATCGAGAAGGGGTTTTTTAAAAAAATCCATGTTAACCACTGCCGGAGTCAGTGCTGCCACAGTCATGTTGCAAACACCTTCATCTAAAGTTTTAGGTGCCAATGATCGTCTACGCGTCGGCGTTATCGGTATCCGCGGGAAGGGTGGGCAGCATATGCAAGAATTACACAAGATGGAAAATGTCGAGGTCGTGGCCTTGTGTGATGTGGATGAAGCGGTTTTGGGTGAACGGGTTCATTCACTTAAAGAGGAGGGCGTAAAGGTCAAAGCCTATACCGACTTTCGTGAATTACTGGATAACAAAGATATCGATGCCGTTTCTATTGCCACTCCTAATCATTCTCATTCTTTGATTGCCACTATGGCTATTCTGGCCGGTAAAGATGTATATGTGGAAAAACCTGTTTCTCAGGTCGTTTGGGAAGGCCGGCGTTTGGTGGATACTGCAAGGAAATATAACAAGATTGTGCAGGTGGGTACTCAAAATCGTTCGGATGTGGGTTTGCGGGGTGCTCTCGAATATTTGCGGGAAGGCCATTTGGGGAAAATTTTATGGGCACATGGACTGTGGTACAAGCAACGCCAGCCCATCGGCAAGGCCAATGGGCCTCAACCCATTCCCGAAACCATAGACTATAACCTGTGGACCGGTCCCGCACCTCTCGTGCCTTTGATGCGTGAGAGATTGCACTATGATTGGCACTGGAATTGGGACACAGGCAATGGCGACATGGGCAACCTCGGCGTGCATCAAATCGATGATTGCCGGTTTTTAATGGATCAAAAAGGATTGCCCAGGAGACTGGTGAGTTTGGGTGAACGGTTCGTCTGGGATGATGACGGTGAAACGCCTAACGTACAGTTTTCTGTATTCGATACCGATCCTGCCCCTATATTTATTGAAATTCGCAACTTGCCAGCCAAAGCCGGCGTACGGGCTATGGATCACCTGCGCGGTATACGTATGGGTAATATCATCCAGTGTGAAGACGGCTTTTTTGCCGGGGGGCGTGGTGGTGGCTGGTTCTATGACAATGACCGGAAAAAAATCAAACAATTTCCCGGTGACGGAGGAGGAGAACACCATGCCAATTTTGTCAAGGCCGTAAGAGAACGCGATTCCCGGATTTTGCATGCCCCTATCGAAGAAGGTCATTATTCCTCCGCTTTTTGCCATATGGCAAATACCTCCTATCGTTTGGGAAAATATATGGATATCGAACAGATCAAGACTCTGTATACTCATAGTCAGGCACTGGAAACAATTGACCGCATTCGTGACCATTTGGTGGCCAATAATGTGGATCTCAGCAAGACGCCGTTAAAATCCGGCCCCTGGCTTGAAATCGATGCCAAAAACGAAGAATTTAAAGGCGATATGTCTTTTGAAGCCAATATGTTTATTCGACGGAATGACCGCGAACCCTTTGTCGTACCAGAAAAAGCCTGATTTAAAATATTGCAATTTTACCGGCAACAAGTCCTTTTGTTGCCGGTTTTTTTTTTGCTGAAAAATGAATTCTTGTTGGAAACAGAGACCAAAATTTTGTATAATACAAAGGACCCCGAGTAGGGTTCTGTAATCTATACATCCATGGTAAAATATACGGGGATTCTCTTTTGACAGATGAACAGTGGAAACTCTTGACTGGTATTATTCGTGGCGAGACCGAATCTGCCGGAACCGCCGGATTTATCATTGACAGTCCCTGGTTGCCCGGCTGGGCAGGCATACACCCCCTGGATTACTATACCTCTGATATGCACTGGTTCCATGCCAATCGCCTGGCCATCGAAACGTTTCCCGATGTCTTGTTTTTACCCGGATTTTGGTCTGAATATGGCATGTGCACCGAACCTTCAGCCTTTGGCGCCCGGCCGGTCTGGTTTCTGGATGACCTCCCGCATGCTGACAAGGTCATTTCTCAACCCCAACAAATTCCGGATTTGATCGAGCCGGATTGCCGAAAGGATGGTTTACTCCCTTTTGTCATCAACAGGCTGGTCCTCAATGAATCGCGCATGGCAGATATGGGGCACAAAATACGATTTGCGATTGCGCGAGGTCCGCTCAATGTCGCCTCTTTTTTGATGGGAACTACCGAATTTCTTACTCTGCTGGCCCTGGATCCTGAAAGAACGCACGAGCTATTGAGAAAAGTCACAGATTTTAGTGTTGAATGGTTATGCTATCAAAAAGAGTGTTTTCCCTCTATAGAGGGTATTTTGATTTTGGATGATATTGTCGGTTTTATCGGAGAATCGCATTTTAGAACGTTTGCCCAGCCCTTTCTCCAGCAGATGTTTTCAGCCTTTGACTGTTCGGTGCGGTTTTTTCATAACGATGCGGATGGCCGGATTTGTGCACCGTTCTTGAACCAAATCGGTGTGAATTTATTCAATTTTAGCCACGAACATTCATTTCGCGATATGCGACAATGGGTAGGAACCGAGGTTACACTTTTGGGCAATATCCCACCTCGCGATGTTTTGGCAAAGGGTACACCTCAAGATATTCATAAAAGCGTACGACAAGCTGCCAACGGCCTTACTGACCATAGTCGTCTTGTCTGGTCCTGCGGAGGCGGAATGCCGCCCGGGGTCACGCGCGAAAATATCCAGGCCTTTTTGCGAGCCATACAATCCCAACAAATTGTTGGCGATCGACCGAATGATAAACATGAGGAGTCATTATGAACCGTTTCTTGATGTGGCTGTTGATGTCAGCTGCTTTGGTTAACCAAGCTGCGATGGCACAGGATCAGGCTTTGATCTATACCCGAAATGGTGAGGGATATGTGCACGATAACATCGAGGCTGCAAGCACTGCGCTGCTCAAGATCTGTCAGGATTTAGGCATGGAGGCAGAGGTGAGCGATGATCCTGAATTGTTTACAAAATCCAATCTGGCCAAATACAAGGTTATCATCTTTAACAACACCAACAACGAAGCCTTTACTCTGGAATCGCAGAGAAAAGCGTTTGTCGATTATATCCATTCCGGACGTGGATTTATCGCGATTCATTCGGCCTGTGCTTCGGAACGGGATTGGCCATGGTATTGGGCAATGGTGGGCGGAACATTTGTGAGACATCCCAAGATGCAGCCGTTTGATATTCACATGATCGACCCCGATCACCCTACCACAGAATTTTTACCCCAAATATGGCCATGGGAGGATGAGTGCTATTTCATGAACCATTTGAATCCGGATATGCATGTTTTGTATGCAGTTGATCTGCGCACGATTGAGGATGAGAAAAAACAAGAGTATCCGGGAGATACCTTTGGCAACTATTTTCCTCTGGCCTGGGTGCACGAGTTCGAGGGAGGAAGACAGTTTTATACAGCTCTGGGACACAAGATTGCCCATTATGAGGATCCCCTGTTTGTCAAGCATCTCAAGGCAGGAATCGCCTGGTCAACAAAAATAAAACCATAGATCAGTATCCGTGGGAGGAGAGTCATATGCAAAAGCGAAGAACGTTTATCAGAAATAGTCTTCTCGGAATGGGAGGTCTGGTCATCATCCCATCCCGTGTGTTGGGGCAAAAGGCGCCGAGTAATACCATTCAGATCGGCCAAATTGGCTGCGGTCGTATCGCCCGAAGCCATGATCTTCCCGAGACCATGAAATATGATGATACCCGGATTATTGCGGTTTGTGATCTGGATAGCAAACGGGCTCGCGAAGGAAAACAGTTTGTGGAAACCTGGTATAAAGAAAACAGGAATCCTGTGCACCCGGTCTCTGTATATACTGATTATAAAGAAATGCTGGAAAATCCTGAAATCGATGCCGTCATTATCAGTACGCCCGATCATTGGCACGCCCAACCCGCGATGGAAGCGGCATTGGCGGGCAAAGATATCTATTTGCAAAAACCCGCCTCGCTGACAATCAAAGAGGGCCGGCAGATGAGCGATATCCTGCACCGCACAGGCCGTATTCTGCAGATCGGAAGCCAGCAACGTTCCTGGACCCAGTTCAGGGTTGCCTGTGAGCTGGTACGAAATGGACGGATCGGTAATGTCCATACCATCAAGATCGGCCTACCGGGTGATCCTTCCGGGCCTGAAGAACCGGAAATGCCAATTCCTGAAAATCTCGATTATGAAATGTGGCTCGGTTCCACGCCTTATGTCTATTACACCGAAAAACGGGTGCATCCTCAGGATGGCTATTCACGTCCCGGATGGTTACGCTGTGAGCAGTTTGGTGCCGGCATGATCACCGGCTGGGGTGCACATCATCTCGATGCCGCACACTGGGGCATGGGAACCGAGTATACCGGTCCGGTTGAGATAGAAGCCACTGCCGAATTCCCCACCTCAGGACTATGGGATGTGCATGGCCCCTTTAAGGTGGAAGCCAAATATGCCAACGGTGTGACCATGCATGTGAGTGGCGATTATCCCAATGGCGTGCGTTTTGAAGGGGATGAAGGATGGATCTTTGTCACACGGGGTAACTATACAGCTACGGCCAGCGATCCTATTGCCGAGGATAAGAACAGAAAAGCCCTGGATGCCAGCGATCCCAGGATTCTGCAATCCAAAATTAAGGATCACGAAATTCATCTGATAAAGAGCGAAGAACAGCATCGCAACTGGCTGGATAGCATAAAATCCCGCAAACCCCCTATTGCTCCGGCAGAAGTGGCACATCGTTCTTGCAGCGCTTGTCTGTTGAGCCATATTGCCATGAAATTGCCTCGCCGCCTGCAATGGGATCCTCAGCAGGAACGGTTCATCGATGATGATGAGGCCAACAGCATGCTTTCCCGGCCACAACGATGGCCCTATGGAACCGATTATATCTGGTCTTGATCTCTTTTGATCGATCGGGAAGATTGATTTCCCGATCGATCGTTTTCCTTTCCTGGCAAAGAGAATTCGAAAAATTTTCTAGCCAATTTCACATGAATTGTTGTATCCTGTGAGAGATAGAGTATATCAAAAATGCGTTTGTTTTGATCATGAATATCTGTGGCATTCAAATAGCCGGTCAGAGTTCCACAATCCTGATTTTTCAGCAAGGATTGTAAAATCCTGAATGGGATATGATAAGAAGGGCAAAAAAGCTATCTTTATCATTTGGGTCATGATAGTAATGTGCAAAGGAAAGAGTAATATGAGAATGTCAGAGCAGCTCTTGCAGGCGGATCGTCAGTTCGCACAAATGTCTTTACAAAAAGGGGCAGCACAAGCTTTTGACCATTTTTTAGCGGATAGTGCCTTGATGCTGCCGCACGGGGGAATGTCAATAAAAAACCGTGAATCCATCGTTGAATCCATGCAGGGTGGAGATCCTTCATCCGTATTGTCCTGGGAACCCCAGTCCGCTATGGTTGCAGAATCAGTAGAAATGGGCTGGACGTGGGGATATTATATCTCGACGATGACGGATCCTGATGGAAAGACCATGGCGCGCCAGGGCAAATATCTCAATAACTGGATAAAAAATTCGCAGGACGAGTGGAAAGTCCTCGTGGATATGGGCAACCACAATCCGAATGAATCCTGATTTTAATTGTTTCTGCCAGAATTTGGACGAATAGTCAATGAGGAGAGAATGATGTCAGTACCCAGCCGGCGGCAATTTTTACAGCGATTGGGATGGGGCGCAGCAGCGGTTGCACTATCGCCCATGATCGCCTGTAATCAGCAAACAAAAACAAAACCCAACATGATCGTGATTTTTTGCGATGATCTTGGTTACGGAGATCTGGGAGTGTTTGGCCATCCCACGATTCGTACGCCCCACCTGGATCGTATGGCAGCCGAAGGTCAAAAGTGGACCCAGTTTTATGTTGCGGCCAGCGTTTGCACGCCCAGCCGGGCAGCGTTGATGACCGGCCGTTATCCTGTCAGAACCGGCATGTGTAGCGATGTGCGACGGGTTTTGTTTCCCGATTCTGCCGGAGGATTGCCCGAAGATGAAATCACCATCGCCACGGCTTTAAAAGGGCAGGGGTATGCCACAGCCTGTGTGGGCAAATGGCATCTCGGACATTTACCTCAGTATTTGCCTACCCGGCATGGATTCGATACCTACTTTGGTATTCCCTACAGTAATGACATGGATCGCGTCGCCGGGACCAATTACCGCGAGGTGTGTATGAATCCCTCCATAGAGGATTTTGAAGTCCCTCTCATGCGCGATACCGAGGTGATCGAACGTCCTGCGAACCAGCACACCATAACAAAGCGCTATACCCACGAGGTCACACAGTTTATCCGCGATCATCGCCAGGAACCGTTTTTCATCTATTTTGCCCACAGTATGCCGCATGTGCCGCTCTTTCGGGCTGACGAGTTTGCGGGTGCCAGCCGTCGTGGAATCTATGGTGACGTGATTCAAGAGATCGACTGGAGTGTGGGGCAAGTGCTGGATACATTACGGGAAACCGGTCTCGACGAGAATACGATGGTGGTGTTTACCTCTGATAATGGTCCATGGCTGGTGTTCGATCAGCACGGCGGTTCTGCAGGTTTACTCAAAGACGGCAAAGGCACCACCTTTGAAGGCGGCATGCGGGAACCCACGGTCTTTTGGTGGCCCGGAAAAATCAACCCCGGTGTGGTGATGGATCTGGGATCGACCCTCGATCTCTTTCCCACCTGTTGTACTCTGGCCGGTGCTGACCTGCCCACTGATCGGATTTATGATGGCTGGGATCTGTCTCCGGTGCTGTTCGGGGGGCAACCAAGCCCGCGGAAAGTGATGTTTTATTACCGGGGCACCAAGCTCTATGCAGTGCGAAAAGGTGCCTATAAAGCCCATTTTATCACCCAGTCTGCTTATGGAAATTTTGAGCCGGAGGCCCATGATCCGCCTTTGCTCTATGATCTGGATAAAGATCCCGGCGAGACATACAATGTTGCGGATCAACATCCGGATGTCTTGCAAGACATCTTGACTCTGGTCGCCGAGCATAACGCCAACATGACGCCGGGTCAGGATTGTCTGGCAAAAAGATTATAAGGATTGCCTGCGTCGAAAATTCAGAGTGGGACGATTTTATTCGTTCAGGTCTTTTTTCAATCGTTTGCCAATGCTGAGCGTCACAAAATTCAACAAAGAGAGCAAAATCGCGATTTCATAGCGATCCCAGGCCACGGCAACTCCAATAGCGCCGGTATTCCAGATACTGGCTGCAGTTGCCGTTCCTGTGACGCCGCCCTTGCTTTTCAGGATCGCGCCGCCTCCAATAAAGCCGATGCCCGTAATAATTCCATACAATACCCGGGCACGGGCTTTATTGTCGGCCAGGACATAGATTCCGGTAACCTGAATGAAGCCTATTAAAAAATTTTGGCTAACTAAAACATTCAAAAACAGCACAATCTATACTCTGAATCTTAAATGGTTTTAATGTTGCGAGTTAGATTTTAGTCTTTGAAATTTATCTTTCTCTGCGTTCTCATTTTTTGTCATTGCGATCTCTGCGTTCCCGTTTCCGTGAAACCAATTGAAAATAGGACCTGTTTTGGAAATACATAAAGCGTGTAAATACAAGGGGAAATAAGGCTCTACTCATTTATTTCGGACAGCAGTGAATTTTACTATATTATCAAAAATCTTTTATTCGGAGGAAAAACCATGAAGTTCCGGTCACTCTTTTCCGGGAGTCTGATTATGATACTGTTCGCATGTTCAAATCAGGGAATCGAAAACAAGGCGCCGCTCGAGGTGGTGCAGGCAGAATTGCAAAAACTCGCACCCGTTGCTCTGCAAGCGGACATTTCTCATCTCACGGAGCGTGAAAAGCAAGTCCTGCACAAGCTGATCATCGCCGGACAAATCATCGATGAGCTCTTTCTGCGCCAGGTCGACCCCCGTAATCCCCAGTGGCAAGAACAGATAAAAGGCAATCTGGAGCCTGCTTATCTGGAGCTTTTTAAAGTTATGTTCGGTCCGTGGAATCGCCTCGAAGAGGATGAACCCTTAATCTTTGGCATCAAAAAACCCGCGGGAGCGGGATTTTATCCTCCGGATATGATTAAACAGGAATTTAGAGACTATGTCAAAGAGCATCCGGATCAGCAACAGGCTCTCGAAGGCACCTTTACCGTTGTACGCCGACAGAACAGCTTTTTGCAAGCCATCCCCTACCACCAGGCCTATCCCACCTTGGTAGAATCTCTTCATCAGACCCTCATGGAAGCCGCCGAGCTGGCCGATGAACCGACGTTGAAAACCTACCTGGAATTGCGTGCAAGAGATCTCTTGACAGACAACTATTTTGACAGCGACATGGCCTGGATGGACCTGGAAGGCAATCTCGAGATTGTCATCGGTCCGTATGAAGTCTATGAGGATGAGCTGTTTAACTACAAGGCCGCCTATGAAGCCTTTATCTGCGTCGTTGATCCGCAAGAAAGCGAAAAACTGGCCACGGTGGCCAAATATCTGAATGACATGGAAGCCCACCTGCCCATCCCGGATGAATATAAAAATTTCAACCGCGGTAGTTCTTCACCGATCAAGGTGGTGCAGGAAATTTTCGCTGCAGGAGATACCAAGGCAGGCATTCAAACCACGGCATTCAATCTGCCCAATGACGAGCGGGTAAGAGAAGCAAAAGGATCCAAAAAAGTGATGCTCAAAAACGTGGCCCAGGCGAAATTCGACAAGTGCTGGATCCCCATTGTCAACACCATCCTGGCCGAGGGTCCTCTCGCCAAGGTCTCTTTTGATGCCTATTTTAACCATGTGCTGATGCACGAAATGAGCCACGGCCTGGGACCCGGCAACATCACCAAACCGGACGGCAGCGCGACCACGGTAGCGCGCGAACTGTCTGATCTCTATTCCGTGATCGAGGAATGTAAAGCCGATGTTTTGGGTGTGTATAATATGATCTTTATGATCGATAAAGGAGTCTTTCCCAAAGAGATGGAACCGTCGGTCTATGCCAGCTATTTGGGCGGCATGTTCAGATCCATTCGCTTCGGCATTGACAGCGCGCATGGCGGAGGTGTGGCGATTCAGTTCAACACTCTCATGGATCACGGCGCCTTTTTTCTCAATGAAAACGACAAACTGGATGTGCATCCGGAAAAAATCATGCCTGCCCTCGAGGACCTGGCCACCGAACTGCTGACCTTGCAGGCGTTGGGTGACTATGACCGGGCCAACCGGTTGATAAAAAAATATCGAACCCTGTCCCCTGTCATGGAACAAATGATCGAGCGGCTAGAGCATTTACCCATCGACATTAGGCCGTCGTTTCCGGTGGCTAAAGAGTTGCTCGATATCATGTGAGCTGGATTATAGAGTCAAAGCAAGGCACGATTTACTCATGCCAAGCCGCGAGGACGCCAAGAAAAAAATGTCGCTTTAATAAAAAGTGTTCGTTAAATAGAATACCAACAATTTTCAAGCATTTGCACCCGCGTCAGGCAACCAGGCGACTCATATCGATCAGAGGGGATGGTATGACAGACATGCAAGGCTCAGAGACAGATTCAGGGAGATCTGTTTTTGGGCCTTTTTGTGTTTAGAGGTGATCCAGGGGACTGTGAACCGAGAGTCCACCGCGGTTGAGGACGTGGGTATAGATCAGGGTGGTGTTGACATCGCTATGCCCCAAAAGCTCCTGGATTGTCCAGCGCCTGATTCCGGAGCGCGGATCCAGTTGCGACGTTTTAATTGCAGCAACAGGCGCCCCACCTCTTCCCGGGTCAGAACGACCGGCAGGTGACGCGGTTTTTTGGCCCATTGCACATCCCGGAATTCGCCGGGATATATATGCAGCACGTTTTTATAGAGAAATACGATGGCATTGAGGGCCTGGTTTTGGGTAGAAGCTGCGA
>CAYNUX010000113.1:6396-10294 GCA_964400115.1 uncultured Cytophagia bacterium | reverse complement strand
ACTGGCCGAGGTCACCTTCCCAAACTCGATAAAAGCGCGGAAGGATGCGCAAGACACCGAGTCAGCCAAATATTCATCAAAGCTCTGGACTGATGCAGAGAAAAAATTCAATAAAGCTGCTATCAAACTTGAGGATGGAGACCTCAATAAGGCAAAAAAGAAAGCAGACGAGGCGGAGAAACTGTATCGTCAAGCTGAACTTGAGGCTATCAAGACCAATTATCTGCAGGGAACCCGGGAATTGTTGAAACAGGCGGATAAACTTAAAGTCAAAGATCACGCCCCCAAAACCTTGCAAATTGCCCAGCAGCTTGTCAAACAATCTGAGAAAGAATTGAATGAGAATCGTTATGATACCGATGTGGCGCGCAGCCTGGCAAAACAAGCCAATTATGAGGCCAAACACGCCCTCTATTTGGCAAAAACCATCGAGCAGATGAAAGACAACGATCAAAGCTGGGAAGATCTGATGGTGGCTTCGGAGAAACCCATAAAGCAGATTGCCGGGGAAATGGATCTGGACGCTTCTTTTGACACCGGTTTTGGAAAAACCACCCAGGAAATCATCGCTTTGGTCACCGCCGACCAGGATAGAGTCGAAAAGTTAAGCCAGGATTTGCACTGGTACCAACAACAGAACACTCTTTTAAATAAGCAGTTGGGCAGCGAGTCGCAAGAAAAATCCGCATTGGCGAAGCAGGTTGCCAGACAAACCAAAACGCGCGAGCTATTTGCCGGCGTGGAGAAATCATTCAACCGCAAAGAAGCGCGGGTGCTGCGCGAGGGTAACGACATCATTATCCGTATGGTTGGGTTGAATTTTCCCAGCGCCAAGGCAACCATTGAGCAAAAATCCTTTGGCTTGTTGACCAAAGTACGCAATGCCGTCAACTCTTTCCCGGACGCTACCGTATCCATTCTGGGCTATACGGATTCACATGGTGGTGATGCGCAGAATTTACAATTGTCCAAGGATCGTGCCGATGCGGTAAAACAATATCTTTTGGCAAACTCCAATCTGAATGCTTCTCGTGTTGAAGCGATCGGCTATGGGGAAGGCAAACCAATTGCCAGCAATGAGACTGTATACGGCCGCGCCGCCAACCGACGCGTTGATGTTGTCATTCATCCGTAAAAGGTGAAGGAAGCTATCCCCCGGTCACTGTTTTGTAAGGTAGCAAAGCAAGAAAGTCTGGATAGCAGATAAAAAAACCAGAGTGAGACATAAGAGAGAGCGAGCCTTTGGCTAATTGATGATGCCGCTGAGGGCTCGCACTCTGGTTTACATTTTGAAAAGAGGTTTAATATGAAAACAAAAATGAACATCGTCATCGTAGTGGCGCTTTTTGTTTCGATCGCACTTTTGATGGGGTGCGGACTCGGTAACGCACTGAAAGGTGGCGGGATTGGCGCGGGCGCCGGAGGCGTTGCCGGCGGCGTTATCGGACATCAATTTGGGAACACAGCCGTTGGCGCCATTATCGGGGCCGCAGTTGGCGGAACAACCGGAGCACTGATCGGTCGTCATATGGATAAGCAAGCTGAGGAGATGAGAAATGACATGAAGGATGCAAAAATTGAACGAATCGGTGAGGGAATCAAGATCACTTTCGATTCCGGAATTCTCTTTGAATATGATTCTTCAGAATTGCAGCCTGTGGCAAAGTCAAACATCGAGAGTTTGGCGGAAATTCTCAAGAAATATCCGGATACCAATATTCTCATTGAAGGCGATACCGACGACAAAGGCTCTGAGGAATACAACCAAAAGTTGTCCGAACGTCGTGCTCAAGCTGTGGCCGATTATCAAAAGAGACTGGGTGTTGACGGTTCAAGAATTTCCATGGTAGGACTCGGCGAGTTGAATCCGATCGCTTCAAATGATACGGACTATGGTCGTCAGCAAAACCGCCGCGTGGAAGTTGCCATTTTTGCGAACGACAAATTGAAGAAAGCCGCCGAGAACGGCAAGCTGAACTAGAGCCCATGGCGGTCAGGCCGTTTGTTAAGTGAAACGTACTGATAAAAAACAATCTTATCCATCATTTATAAAAAGGAGGTTAAAATGCCGTTAATCAATATTATCATCGTTCTGGTCGTGGTCGGTGTCATCTTGTGGTTGATTAATCAGTACATTCCCATGGATCACAAGATCAAATCGATTTTGAATGTTATCGTGATCATCGCGGTCATTTTGTGGTTGTTGAGCGCTTTTGGCGTGATCGGTTCCACGTCCGTTATCCACATTGGCAGATGACACTCGAATAAATGACACCGCAGCGGGCAATTTAGTGCCGGGTCGCATGGACATTCAACGTTCGAACAGATAAGGAGGAGATGTGAAATTCTTAAAACTGGTATTTCTTCTGGTGTTGGCAGTTGCCTTGACGGCAGTTGTGCTCCAGAATCAAGCGCCCTGGCACGTTCGTTTTCTCTGGCTGACCGGAGACGTGCCTGGCATCATTCTGCTGTTTTTAACCGCAGCCGCAGGATTTATCGCTGGAATTACTGTTGCGCTTCTGGTGAATCGTGGCGCAAAATCACAACATAAAAATGAAAGAGATGACAAATGAAATACACAAAGATAAACCATTCTATCTTGATGTGGGTGTTAACCGCCATGCTCATAACAACACTGACAAGCTGTACAGATTTATCTGAAGACAAACAGGTGGTATCAAAAGACAAAACATCGATAAAGGACGTCAAACAGGAAACGCAGGATTTGATTCAGGCGCTTGGAACCTATACCGCCGATCAGCGGGAAGAAGCGATTAAGAGAACCCAAACGGCACTGGATGAACTGGACAAACGTATCGATGCGCTGGAAACACGTATCGATAATAACAGGGATCAGATGAACAAAGACGCACGTGAAAAAGCTCGTGCCAACCTGAAAGCGCTTCGAGAGCAACGAACTGAGGTGGCCGAGTGGATCAGTAAAATGAAAACCAGTTCCGCCGATGCCTGGGAGCATACGAAGAAAGGATTTTCGAATGCATACAAGAATCTCAGTGATGCATGGCAAAAAGTTGAAAAGGAATTTGGCGCCAACAATTAAAATACTGAAAGGATAAAACAATGAGCGAGAAAAAATTGTATCAGCAGAAGAAACAGGCTCAGTTGGACGAATGGAAAGCAGAAATAGACAAGCTTAAGGCAAAGGCCTCTGGGGCCGACGCCGACGCACAACAAAAGTTGAACAAGCAGATCGAAGCACTGGAAGGCAAGATTGAGAGTGGAAAGACCAAGCTTGCTGAAATCGAGGACGCAAGTGAAGACTCGTGGGAGTCGATCAAAGACGGTGTGGAATCCGCATGGGATTCGATAACGTCTGCTTTTAGTGACGCCGCGGCAAAGTTCAAGAAATAACGACGGCCTGACGAATCGGTTGCTGCGGTCGGCGCGAGCCCACCGCTGTTGTAACCGGTCAGGCATTTTATAACAAAAGGAGTTAATCGTGAAAAGAGTAGAAGGCAAGACAGCTGTTGTAACAGGTGGTGCATTGGGGATTGGTCGGGCAGCTTGTCTGCAGTTGGCCCGCGAAGGAGCAAAGGTCGCTGTAACCGACATCGCGGATGAAGAAGGACAAAAAGTAGTTGAAACAATCTCAGAATCCGGTGGAATTGCAAAATACTGGCGTGTCGATACCTCGGATGAGGATGGCGTTAGCAACGCTTTTTCCAATATTGCTCGTGAATTTGGGTCAATAAACATACTTGTTAACAACGCCGGTATCGCCGGGGCGAATAAACCGACTCACGAAATAACCAAAGAGGAATGGGAAAAAGTCATCGGTGTGAACGTCAGCGGTGTTTTCTTTTGTACCAAACATGCGATCTTTTTCATGAAAAAATCTGGTGGCGGCAGCATCATTAACATGTCTTCTATTTATGGA
>CAYNUX010000113.1:0-6296 GCA_964400115.1 uncultured Cytophagia bacterium | reverse complement strand
TTTCATGAAAAAATCTGGTGGCGGCAGCATCATTAACATGTCTTCTATTTATGGAATCGTCGGCGCTGCGGACCTGCCGCCCTATCATGCATCCAAAGGGGCTGTCCGGCTGATGAGTAAGAATGATGCTCTGCTTTATGCAAAGGACAATATTAGAGTCAATTCTATACATCCGGGTTTTATATGGACGCCTCTTGTGGAGAAACTCGCCAAAGATTCACCAGAAGGAGTCAAAGCATTCAGAGAGCAGCTTGACAGTCACCATCCCATTGGTCATGTCGGAGAGCCTGATGATATTGCCTATGGCGTGCTCTATCTTGCTTCTGATGAGTCTAAATTTATTACTGGAGCCGAGTTGGTTATCGATGGAGGCTATACCGCTCAATAAAATTTTGGGCACCTGCTTAGGCCTAAAATGCAAATCCATCTAACGCTTTGAGCGCGGGCAATCAATAACGTTACGGTGGAAATAATCAATTAATTTTTTTAATTTTTTGGAGGTAACACCATGAAAGCAAGAATGATTTTCCTCGCCATTATTATGCTGTTTGTAATGATTCAAGCAGGGCATGCGGGAGGGACAGAAGATATTCAAAAGTACTTTAATGAGACTGCATGCAAAGTAAAGGCAACGGATGATCCGGTCGAGAAACGTGACATACTCAACAAATCATTGCAAACGATGTCCCAGGCTCTGGAAAGAGTTGAGAGCTCTGGACTGATATCACAAGACGAGCGCGCGGGCATTGAGCGCTTCAAAACTGCTCTTCAAGAGAAACAAGAAGAATTGATGGGCAGTAATGGCTTTGACCGCGTGGCAGATGCACAACTCAATGCTTACTCTGATTACGTTGTGCAGGATATGGAGCAGGCTGCCCGGTCGGTAACCATCAGCCTTGTTTCGGCGCTCTTGATCGTCCTTATTTTGATACTCATCCTTTAGTTGTATGGTTATTGAACGAACATGTGCAGGGTTTTGACATGCAAAGCTCTCACAATTTTTTATTCACGAGTACCCCGCAATCATGCTCGATGCTCTTTGGGGTCGTCAGTTGCGCGGTGCTCGTATTATTTTTGTTTTCGTGTAGCTCTGTTCCTCCTATCCATCGGGGAGTGGAGCTGGAGACGGAAAGTGCACCACCGCCCCTCTACTCAATGATATTTATTATTCACGGCGATGGTGACTATCTCTATCACGATGTCCAGGGTCATGCACACAGAGCAGATGAGGAAGCTTTATTGAAAGCATCAAGTGTGGCGGTGCAAAATCCGCGAGCCAAAGTGTTTATTTTTCACCAAAAACCCAAAAGACGAACTTTGTTCTTTTTTCCGCGCCGTGATGGAAGATTTTATTACTATCAGAATGGACGGCTGCTCGCCGAAGAATCGTATTGGCGTGATGCGGGAGCATCCCGTTTCGATCCTGAAGTGGAGCTTTATCACCGTTTCCAGGCGGGCGAGCAAACTCAATTGGTGAGATTGTTCTTTTACTTTGGTCATGAAATTCCTGAATTCGACGGAGCGGGTTATGATGCATCGTATTCGAAAAAGGCGTTCAGGGTTCCAGAGCTTGCCGACGGATTGAAACGCATTACACGTGATTCTACAAAGTTCGATCTCTTGGTACTGTCCACCTGTTTCGGCGGCACGCCTCACACCATTGCCGCGCTTGCTCCCTATGCGCGTACCATCGTCGCTTCGCCGGATAATCTTCATCTTTCCTACTTTGATCTTTGGCCGTTTGCACGTCTGGATGACGGTTTGCGAAAAGGAGATGTGGCCGGGTTTGCGAAGAACTTTGCGCACCGGGCATTCGACCGATTGACAAATGATATTCAGACAGCGGTCACTGTGGCAGTGTACGATGTTGACCAGGTGCAGGAATACATTCACGCGGTTGACAGTGTCTACAATCAGGCTTTGACAACATTGAAGGAGCGGGAACCTGGATCCTTTGCGCACTGCGACTGTGCCGAAGATTCTGCATATGTGCTGCCGGGAATGAGCAAGGGTGTAGATGTCTTGTACCGTCCGCCGCGTTTTGGACGCTTGAAGCACAAACAAAATCATTCTGGATGGGAATGTTATAGACTGTTAAAGTGATTGACATTCTATTAATCAATGACATAACCTGGAGATGTGAATTATGAAAAAGTTACAAATTGGATTATTTAGCCTTGTGTTTGTGGCGCTTTTATTTCAATTTTGCAGCCTCGTGCCGTTCACCGGAAGGCGTCAGCTATCGCTTTGAGGTTGTCGTCAATTAGCAACAAGAAAGCATTATATTTTAAATTTACTTGTGAATTACAGCTAGAGGCATAACCTCACGATTCAAGATTTGTCCCATCCTGCACATAACTAACCAAGTCAAAATTTTCTTCACCTGCAACGAGTTCTTTATCGTCCTAAAGGACGAGTCCCATTTTCATCCCATTGGGCGATTTACTTTGTGTTTAAGATTGTCTATCTATTGACAGTGCAAAGATTATATAACATATCAGTTGATCGCGTTTGGGACTAGTTTGAATAAAATATGAGGACAAGCGATGCTACCGTGATTTTTCTAAATGATGCCTTATTAACTCAATTTGGGAAAATTGCCTTGATTCGTGATTGATAGCTCAAAAGCAACATGTAAAGCAAAAATTGGATGGTGAACATGTTAAATAATGAAATGCAGGTTTTTGAGAACTTTGCCCTGAACAATATGGATCACTTGTATAGCACAGCTATACGAGTGGCGGGAACGACAGAAGAAGCAGAACTCTTGGTACAGCAAACCTATGCGGCGGCTTTTAGCGGTTTTGCACAGTTTGATAAGAATCGTAATTTTTCTGCATGGCTGAACGAGTTGTTGATGCTTTTTTATCAAAACCGGTCGTGTGATATCAGCTGCCCACTGTAGTATTGAGGTGACAAATAAATATTGTCAATACCAGATAAAACTCGCGATATTTGTCAACGGCTTGGAGGAAGAAGGAATTTAGTCTCCCCCTGACAGTGGACTGTAATAAAATCAAAGATATTTATGAGAAAATAACAACAGGACGAAAAGCAGAGCTGACAATGCAAAACAATAGAAACCTCATATTTGTCGGGATGAAAATCACTGACAGGCTGTATGACGAACTTGATTCTGCAAAAGCAATCCGATCCTCACCGCCAACGACTGGCCCTATCCTGTTCATTCCGTTTTCAATCCTGCTGCCATATTGCAGCTGGCTCGACAACCCTGCTCTTCTGTCGCGTAGAAGATCGACGAGGTCATTCTCACCTGTGTGTTGCCCGCTCCCAAAACGGCATCGACAAGTGGCAGATTGATCCGCAGCCCACGCTTTTACCCGATCCCGAGAACTTTTCGGAAGAACTCTGGGGGATCAAAGATAGGCGCATCACCTATGTTCCGGAATTAGGACAGTATGCCATTGTGTATACAGCCTTTACCCGAGACGGCCCTGGTGTCGCTCTGGCTTTAACAAAAGATTTTCATAGTGGCAGCACCATCGCTACTGACGGCGATACCCTTTCTCTCTATTATGGTGCGGCTGATACAAGTATTGCTCTCGCTACGGCAAGTATCCGGGAATTGTTCGATTGGCTTGAAAAACAATAAACGTTGCGCCGGTCACAATCACAATTAGTTGACTTTGGTTTCTCTACTTCCTTTCTTGATAAAACTATTTTATCAGCTTAAAGAACTAGTTCCTTTTTCATCCCATTGGGCGATTGTGCATGTGGATGGATTTGACTATGTTTACTTGTATTAAGTAATGTTATGATTAAGTTAATGATTGCATTCATAAAGATAAACTCAAGTATATCAAGTATTACCGCTTGAGAGGTGGTGATACGATTTGTCAACCCTTGTCAAACTCAAGTGATTGGAAAGGAGGTGCTGTAAAAACACCAGATAAACAGCGACAGAATTCAAAGGATTGCAATACTCTTTACGTGATCCGGAAACAAAATAATGAATCATACTTAAAAATCAGGAGACTGTCATGTTACATACAAAAAAATATATAAATTTGGGATTATTGATTGTCTTTATATGCATTACCACGATTTCGGTAAATGCAGGGGGACAAAACCAGGTCAAAGCTGATGAGCAAATCGATGTAAAGACTTTGCTTTTCAATGATGCTAATGCTGCGATGCAGGCATCATTAAAAGTCAATGCAGATGTTCTCGCACCGGATAATTATAGCAAAGCGATGAAACATTATCAAGAGGCGGATGCTGATCTCAAAAAAGGAAAAAAGCTTGAAGATATTAAAGAAAAGCTTGGCGAATCAATCATTTTTTTCCATAAAGCGATAGAAGCCACAAAGTTAGCAGAAGTCACATTTCCAAACTCGATGAAAGCACGGATGGATGCACAAACTACTGGATCTGCCAAGTACTCATCCAAACTTTGGAAAGAGGCAGAGGAAAAGTTCAATGATGCGGCAGGTGAACTTGAAGATGGCGATGTTAATGCTGCAAGGAAAAAAGCCGGAGAGGCCGAGGAAATATACCGCAAGGCCGAGCTCGATGCTATTAAGGCTAATTATCTTGACGAAACTCGTGAGTTGCTGAAAAGGGCTGAGGAGCTTGATGTCAAAGATCGTGCCCCTAAAACCTTGCTTAACGCCCAGCATCTCGTCAGTCAGGCTGAAAAAGAGTTGAATGAGAACCGTTACGATACTGACGTTGCACGCAGTCTCGCTCGGCAAGCCAATTACCAGGCTAAACATGCACTCTACCTGGCAAACACCATTGAACAAATGAAAGACAAGGATCAAAGCTGGGAAGATCTCATGTTGGCCGCTGAAATTCCCTTGCGGAAAATTGCTGAAACAACGCGTCAAACTGTTTCGTTCGACAAAGGATTTGGTACAACGACATATAAAATCATCGCTTATATTAAAACCTATCAGGACAGTGTTTTCGGTCAAAGTCAGGATTTAGACATGTATAAACAAAACGCTAATTTGCTGGGTGCGAGAATTGCTGAAATGGAGCAGCAGTTTGGCAGTCAGGCCAAGGAAAAATCAGTATTAGCGCAGCAAATTGCTAGTCAAGCTAAAACACGTCAACAGTTTACCAACGTGGAACGTTCATTCAATTATGACGAAGCTAGAGTTCTGAGGGAAGGTGACGATGTCATTATCCGTTTGGTTGGATTGAATTTCCCCGTTGCGGCCGCGACAATTGAGCAGAAATCATTTGCCCTGTTGACCAAAGTGCGTAATGCAATAAATTCTTTTCCAGGTTCTACTGTCTCTGTAAAAGGATTTACAGATTCACACGGCAGTGATGTGAAAAATTTGCAATTATCCAGGGAACGTGCGGATGCTGTCAGGCAATATCTGTTAGCTGATACCATGCTCAATACTTCTCAAATTGAAGCGAGCGGATATGGCGAAAGTAAACCAATTGGCAGCAATGAAACAACAGAAGGACGTGCAGCCAATCGTCGTGTTGAGATAGTCATCCATCCGAGCCTTTATAAAATATCGCAAGTCATTAATTAGGGACAGCGTTGTGATAATTTTTTATTCGACTTGGGTCTGGATAAAGACTATATAATGAATCGTGACTCCGAGAAATTTTTAAAACATGCAGCTTTTATATATCGGAGCACGATTCTTTTTTTTACTAAAGCATTACGATTACCTGTGTTCAATTATTCAGTCTTGTTGCCAAGTGGTCTTGCTCTTTGGAAATATTGGTTATGATTGCATTGATCCAGTTCTTTACCCAGATTCCTGCGGGACATATTGGTGTCGTAGACCTTTTTGGCATTGTGTCTTAAAGGATGCTTTTTGCTGGAATCAGTTTGATTCATCCTTTTGCACGTGTAATCAAATTCTCCATTCAGACAAATGAACACAAACAAGCTAATGAATGACCAACAGAAAACAAAAAATAGATTGATCAATGAAATTGTTGACCTACGTCAACAAATTGTTGACATGGAAAAGACGGTTTGATGATTTCAAAGTAGAACATAATTTTCGAAACATAGGTCGAAAAGTAATGTTGCTGAATGCCTGTCGTATTTACGACGAGCATACGGGTGCTCAGAAAATTCTTGTTGCTATTAGGGACGTATCGGAACAAACACGATTAGAAGAAAAATTAGCCGAGTCTGCTATTACCGACGTTCTCACAGGCGTTTATAACCGGCGCGGTCTTTTTTTTCTTGCGGATAAGATGTTAAAGCTCTTCAAGAGGGAAGGTAAGGGGATGTTTATGCTATATGTGGACTTGGATAATCTAAAAATGATCAATGATACATATGGACACGGAGA